>JAPPQC010000009.1:0-4085 GCA_028817225.1 Gammaproteobacteria bacterium
TATCGTGCCCACGTTGATGTGCGGCTTCGTTCTTTCAAATTTTTCCTTGGACATGGTGCTCTCCCCCGTGCTGGACTCTATGCTCCGCCTTGCTGTTTGACGATTTCGCCGGTGAGGCCGGCGGGCACTTCGGCGTACTTGTGGAATTCCATCGAGTAGGTCGCCCGCCCCTGCGTCGCCGAGCGCAAATCGGTGGCGTAGCCGAACATTTCCTTCAACGGCACCTCGGCGCGAATCGAGCGGCCCATCGGAATTTCCTCCATGGATTCGATGACGCCGCGGCGGCGGTTGAGGTCGCCGACGACATCGCCCATGTAATCCTCCGGCGTGACGACCTCGACCTGCATGACCGGCTCAAGCAGCACCGGCGACGCGACCCTCGCGCCGTCCCTGAAACACTGCGAACCGGCGATCTTGAACGCCAGTTCGGACGAATCCACATCGTGAAACGAGCCGTCGTAGAGCGTAACCCGCACATCCACCAGCGAGTAGCCGCCGAGCACGCCGTTTTGCATCTGCTCCTGCACGCCCTTGTCCACCGCCGGGATGTATTCCTTCGGGATGACGCCGCCGGTGATTTCGTTGACAAACTCGTAGCCGCCGCCGCGCTCCAGCGGCTCGATGCGCAGCCACACATGGCCGTACTGCCCGCGCCCGCCGGTCTGGCGGATGAACTTGCCTTCCTGCTCCACCGCCTTCGTGATGGTCTCGCGGTAGGCGACCTGCGGCGCGCCGACGCCGGCCTCGACGCTGAATTCCCTTTTCAGGCGGTCCACGATGATCTCAAGGTGCAACTCGCCCATGCCGGAGATGATGGTCTGGCCGGTCTCGTCGTCGGTCTGCACGCGGAACGACGGGTCTTCGCGCGCCAGTTTGCCGAGCGCGAGGCCCATTTTCTCCTGGTCGGCCCTGGTCTTCGGCTCGACCGCGACCGAGATGACCGGCTCCGGAAAACTCATGCTTTCCAGCAGAATCGGCGACGCGGTGTCGCACAGCGTGTCGCCGGTGACCGCCTCTTTCAGCCCGACCGCGGCGGCGATGTCGCCGGCCTGCACTTCCTTGATTTCCTCGCGCGAGTTGGAGTGCATCTGCAGGATGCGCCCGATGCGCTCCTTGCGCCCGCGCACCGGGTTGAAGATGGTGTCGCCGGAGCGCAGCACGCCGGAATACACGCGGAAGAAAGTCAGCGTGCCGACAAACGGGTCGCTGGCGATCTTGAAGGCCAGCGCCGAGAAAGGCTCGTCGTCGGACGGCTTGCGCGACGGCGCCGCCTCGTCTTCCTTGGCGGCGACGCCCTCGATGGCCGGCATGTCGTCGGGCGACGGCATGAACTGGATGACGGCGTCGAGCAGCGCCTGCACGCCCTTGTTCTTGAACGCCGAGCCGCACAGCACCGGCACAATCTCGTTGGCCAGCGTGCGCATCCTGAGGCCGCGCACGATGTCGCGCACTTCCAGTTTGCCTTCGAGGTACTTCTCCATCAATTCCTCGTCGGCCTCGCCCGCCGCCTCGAGCAGCGTCTCGCGCCAGCGCTCGCATTCGGCGCGCATCTCGTCGGGCACATCGGCGGCCTTGTAGGTGGCGCCGAGGTCTTCCTCGTTCCAGTAAATCGCCTGGTTGGTAATCAAGTCCACGACGCCGACAAAGCCGTCCTCGGCGCCGATCGGCAACTGCACCGGCACCGGCCTCGAGCCGAGGCGGTCGCGTATCTGCGCGACGACCCGCAGGAAATCGGCGCCGGAGCGGTCCATCTTGTTGACGAACGCGATGCGCGGCACCTTGTAGGTGTCGGCCTGGCGCCACACCGTCTCCGACTGCGGCTCGACGCCGCCGACCGCGCAAAACACGCCGACGGCGCCGTCGAGCACGCGCAACGAACGCTCCACCTCGATGGTGAAATCCACATGCCCCGGCGTGTCAATGATGTTGATGCGGTGCTTGTCGAACTGGCGGCTCATGCCCTGCCAGAAGCAGGTCGTCGCCGCCGATGTGATGGTGATGCCGCGCTCCTGCTCCTGCTCCATCCAGTCCATGACCGCGGCGCCCTCGTGCACCTCGCCCATCTTGTGCGAGATGCCGGTGTAGAACAGCACCCGCTCGGTCGTCGTCGTCTTGCCGGCGTCAATGTGCGCCATGATGCCGATGTTGCGGTATCGGTCTATCGGGGTCGTGCGCGCCATCGTCACCACCGGTAATGCGAGAAGGCCTTGTTGGCCTCGGCCATTTTCAGCGTGTCTTCGCGCCGCTTGATCGCCGCGCCCTTGTTGTCGAAGGCGTCGGCCAGTTCCGCCGCCAGTTTCTCGACCATGGATTGCGGGCCGCGCTTGCGGGCGGCCTCAATCAGCCAGCGCATCGCCAGCGTCATCTGGCGCACCGGGCGCACCTCGACCGGCACCTGGTAGGTGGCGCCGCCGACGCGCCGCGACTTGACCTCGACGCGCGGCTTCACATTCTCCAGCGCGGTCTTGAAAATCTCGAGTTCGTCGCCGGACGCCTTGGAAGCCTTTGCCAGCGCCCCATAGACGATCTTCTCGGCGCGCGAGCGCTTGCCGGCCTTCATCAGCAGGTTGATGAATTTGGCGAGCGTCTCGTCCTGGTACTTCGGGTCCAGCGTAACCTGCCTTTTCGGCACTTCTCTGCGGCGCGGCATCGGACTGGTCTCAGGCGGCGGAGCGTTTCGCCCCGTATTTCGAGCGGCCCTGCTTGCGGCCCTCGACGCCCTGCGTGTCGAGGCTGCCGCGCACGGTGTGGTAGCGCACGCCGGGCAGGTCCTTGACGCGCCCGCCGCGTATCAGCACCACCGAGTGCTCCTGCAGGTTGTGGCCCTCGCCGCCGATGTAGGCGGTGACTTCGTAGCCGTTGGTCAGGCGCACGCGGGCGACCTTGCGCAGCGCCGAGTTCGGCTTCTTCGGCGTCGTCGTGTACACGCGCACGCACACGCCGCGCTTTTGCGGCGAGTTCTCGAGCGCGGTGACGCTGCTCTTCCCGATTTTTCGCTTTCTGGGCTTTCGCACCAGTTGGTTGATGGTCGCCATCGTTCTCCGGGCGCTGAATTGCAAACAAACACAAACAAACCTTCCCCGCCCTTCGGCGGGAAAGGTTCACGGCATTCCGGATAATAACGCGAAATCCGCCGCAAGTAAAGGGCTGCGCGCCGTCCGCCGCTTGCCCGCCACTCGCCCGGAAACCGGTTTTCAGCGGCGACCCGGACGGAAAGCGGCGCGCCCGCAGGCGCGGGGGCAATGCCGTGAAAACCTTGCATCGGGCGTTGTGCGGCGCGGTTTTCGCCGCCAGCGGGCCGATGACAAGGTGCGGCGGGTTTCCCGAGGCGAGGCCATGCAGGCCGGGACGAAGCGGTGAAATTCGCCGCCGGTTGAATGGCGGGGCCGGGGCCAGAACCGGCGGTGCAGCCCGCCACCAGTCAAACGGCGCCGCCGGATTGGCGCCGCCCGCACCCGCCCCGGAATAACACCGCTTGCGTTATCATATCTCTGAACGCAGCAACCGCTGTGTGTTCCGGGGCACATGCTTGCCTTGTGCGGGCGTATTGTGTGACCGGGTTGTTATCTGCCACAGGAGGCATTTGTCATGAAAAAAACAAACAGTGGAAATCCGGTTCGGAGTCTGCCGAAACACGCGATAGACAACCGCGCGAATCAGAAGAATCCGGAGCACAAGGATTTCGGGAAAGGCCAGACGCCGGAACCTGCGGAACCGAAAGGCAAGTAGCGTCTTTGACATCGGCACAACGGGGGTGGGTTGCCTCGGCCCCGTTGTGTCCGCCGGCGGCTGACTGCAACCCCGGACAGGAGCGAGAAAATCCCGGCGCCGCCGCTGATGAAAGTCGCCTGTCGCATCGTGAGAAATCCCGCCTCTGACCCCCCGCCGGGGGCGGTGAAGGTTTTCGTTGTCGCGGGAATTGCCGGGCGGGAAAGAACGCGGCAGGACGACGGCGGTGTGCTATACTTTGCTCGTCCCTTTAAACCAACTTTGGAGGCCCTGTGAAGCCGATGTTGCAATCTGACCACACACGACATGGGGGGGGGGGGGGGGGGGGGGGGGGGGGGGGGGGGGGGGGGGGGGGG
>JAPPQC010000009.1:4095-19080 GCA_028817225.1 Gammaproteobacteria bacterium
CGCCCGGGGGGTGCGACTCCAAGGTCCTCCCCTTAAACCCCCTGAGGGGGCCCCGTGCCACCCTCCGCGCCACCCCCCCCCCCCCCACATACCCCCCCCCCCCCCCCCCCCCGGTAGCGCGGCGGCGAAATAGATTAGAGTGCGCGTTTGGCGCGCTGTTATATGGTTGCAGGTGGGCATTGTTGCTTGCCGCAGTGTTGTTTGTGACGCCCGCCGAGGCGCAGGACAACACTGTTACTGTCAGATTCACTGTAGCGAATCAAGTCCTTACAATCAAAGAGGGTGATACCGCTGAGTTAGCTCTCGCTATTGACGGTACCCCCACTGCCGGAATCGTTTTGTACTACGAGATACAGGGTAGCGATATGGGCGGAATAAGCCGTTATGAGCGGCAGAACATGAGAGATGCAGTAACAGGTTGTATAGGAGAAAGGCCCTGTACGACCACAGAATTAGACAGGACTACCGGTAGCGTCACTATTCCCGCCAATTATGATGGTGCTCCAGTTGCTTTCGTCACGGCAGTGGTTGACAACATGGATGAAGCAGTCAAACTTTTTGACCTTGAAATCGTCAGGGTCGCTAGTGAGGGCACAGACATGGTCCGCACAAATCCCCTATTAACCTTGGCAGTCATAGCTATTGACGACTCCCCCACCGCAACCCTGACCCCGCCCCAAACGACGATTACCGAAGGCGGGGAGGCCGTCCTGACGGCGGCCCTCAACAAGACAAGACAGCATGCCGTCACAGTGCGTTACACGGTGACGACCAGCACCGCCAACCCGCCGCCTTTCAGGGACAACACCGGCGGCAGTGTCGCCATCCCCGCAGGCGAGACCCGCGCCGATATCCGGATTGCCAGTTTGCCGACCACCGATATTGGCGCCGGCGCCGGCTCGCTGACGGTCGCCCTGGACACGCTGACGGACGGCGCCGGAAGCGACCCCGTCAGCATCGCCGGAACTTCGGTGATTACCGTGCAGTTCGTCGCGTTTGACCTCGCGCCGCCGCAATTCGTGCAGGCCGACCAGCCCGGCTGGAGCGGCGGCCAGTCGGTGCTGTGGCTGCAAGTGAACGAGGACTTCAAGGCGCTGCCGCACCCGGCGGGCGCGAACGCCGCGACGCTGCCGGTTGAAACGCCGAGCGAAACCACGCTGGACAGCCGCGACTTCACGCTGACCGAAAACCCCGGCGCGAGCGAGCGGAACATCGCCGTCGGGCGCGTCGAGGTGGTGGCGGAACACCGCGCGCTGAAACTGACGCTTGAGAACGCCATCGCCGATGTGCAGACGCTGCGCGTCGTCTATGCGCGCGTCGGCGCCAACGCAATTTACGACACCGCGCCGGAGAACGACCTGGCGCAGAACGGCAGGCGCAACGCGATGACATCGCAAACACTGTCGCTGACGGCAGACCCGACCGCCGACGCCGACACCGACGGCATACCGGACGCGGCGGAGGCGAGAATTGCCACCGCTGCGGGCAACCCGTTTGTGGATGTTACCGAGGAGCAGCAGCCGATGTTCTCCATCAGCCGCATGGCGGCGCAGGAACCGATTGCGTATTCCGGCATTCGCGCGGACGGCGTGGCCGATCATCTGGGCTATGCGGTTACCGGCGCGGAAACAGTTGCCGCGTATTACCGCAGCGACACCTTCGGCCATGACGGAACCTACCAGTGCGCCAGCGGCCAATTCCCGGCCAACTACGACGCGCCGCTTGCCGACGGAGGCTGCGCGCCGGTGGATTGGGGCAACATCGCACCGGGCGTTGACCACACGATTGCATGGCTTGTGCAGTCAGATGAAGGTGTGTGGGCCGTGAACCTCAACACCGACAGCAACCTGCCGGAACAAACCATTTACCGGATACCGGAACTGAACATGGCGTCGCAACGCCTGTTCACGACCGGCGCTGCGGTAACCGTGCGCGCAACGGCGGACGATGGCCGTTCATTCACCGCCTCGGCCTCGGCGGACGGCGTCTGGACAATGGATCAGGTGGCCGGCAGCAGCGTCTCGCTGTGGCGCCCGTCGCCAACGCCGCCGACGGCCAGCGATTATTCGCTCGGCCTGACAACGCAAACAGTCGTCGTCGTGGCCGCCGCAGACAGCGTGATACCGCCGGTGCCGGGACGCCCGCTGCTGATGCGCGGCGCCGATGTCGTCAATGCGCTGGCCGAAGGCTCGGCCCACGAGTTGCACATACCGTTGGAGAACGGCGGCGTCATCACAACCGAGACGCATACGATTGCGGCATCCGACCTTGCCGGCCTTGCCGGCACGGTAACGGATGTGGCAGTGCGCCTGCCGGGCGGCGGCGACAGTGTCTCTGCGGTGTTCCGCTACCCGGTGGTGTCGGCGACAAACCATCCGCTGGCGTCATCGGGCGATGCAGACGGCGACGGCATCGCCGACATGCTGGATGACTTTGACGCCCTGTCGCACCTGCCGGTGTCGGCGACCGGGGCGGTGCGCCACATTCGCCCGGTGTTCCGTTCACACCGCCTGCGCGCGGGTGATGAGACGCTGGCGAGAGTGGCCGCCGCCGACACGGTGGATTACAACGCCTGGCAGGCGTCCGAGTTTGCCACCGGTTCGGTCGTGTATGACTTCACGATATACGAAGTGGATTACGCGGCGGTGTCATCGGCGACACCGACCGGCGGCATGGCGGGCGTGATTATTCCGCTGCCGCAAGCGTTTCGCGGCGCAGGCGTGGAGGTGTTCAAGGTGGGGCGCGGACAGTTTGACCGCAGCGGCGGCGACCGCTACGGCTTTGCCATGCGCCGCACCGAAGATGGCGGATGCCCTGATGATGCGGACGGCCTGTACAGCCTTGCCTCAGGCGATTGCCTGGCAGTGTATGTAACGGACGGCGGCCCGAACGACGACGATGGCGTGGCTAACGGCGTCATCAAGGACCCGCTCGGCGTCCGTGTTGGCGGTGGCGGCGGCAGCGGCAGCGGCAGCAGCGGTGCATTCGGCCCCGTTGCGCTGTTTGTGCTGGTAATGCTGGCCGTGCTGATGCTGCTGTCGGCGTCACGGCTGCGCCGCCAACGCATGGCCTGAACTCCGCACTGCACTACCCCGCCGCGCTGCCGCTGCCGGCGGCACGGCGGCGGGCATAGCCTGACCCGCGCAGGCGCGCGGTCGGCGCTTACGCCTCCTTGCCGGCGACCTCGGCGGCGGGTTTCTTCGGCTCTGTTGGGGCGGGCTTTTCCGGTGCTGCGGCGCCGGCGGCCTGGATGCTGGCTGACAGGCCCTCCTCGAGAGCGGTCATCTCCATTTCCAGTTCGCTGCGGCGCTGGTCGCGCGAGACCCAGCCGCTGCCCGCCGGAATCAGGCGCCCGACGATGACATTCTCCTTCAGGCCGCGCAGGTGGTCTTTGGCGTTGCGCACGATGGCCTCGGTCAGGACGCGCGTGGTTTCCTGGAACGACGCCGCCGATACGAACGACTCGGTGACCAGCGACGCCTTGGTGATGCCGAGCAGCAGCGGATTGTATTGCGCGGGCTTCTTGCCCTCGCGCTCGAGTTTCTCGTTCAGTTCCGTCAGTTCCTTCTTCTCGACGGTGTCGCCGACGAGGTAGCTGCTGTCGTTCGTCGCCGTGATCTCGACCTTGCGAAGCATCTGGCGGATGATGACCTCGATGTGCTTGTCGTTGATCTTGACGCCCTGCAGGCGATAGACATCCTGAATCTCCTTGACCAGGTATTCGGCCAGCGCGCTGACGCCGAGCAGGCGCAGAATGTCGTGCGAGTTGAATTCGCCCTCGGAGATGATCTCGCCCTGCTCGACCTGCTCGCCCTCGAGGATTTCAATGCGCCGCCATTTCGGAACCAGCATCTCGACCGGGTCGCCGTTGTCGCCGGTGATGATGATGCGCTGCTTGCCCTTGGTCTCCCTGCCGAAACTGACGGTGCCGGTGGCCTCGGCGAGTATCGCCGACTCCTTCGGCTTGCGCGCCTCGAACAGGTCGGCGACGCGCGGCAGGCCGCCGGTGATGTCGCGGGTCTTGGTGCTTTCCTGCGGGATGCGCGCGATGACATCGCCGATGCCGACCTCGGCGCCGTCGGTCAGCGTGACGACGGCGCCCGGTATCAGGCGGTAACTGGCCGGGCGCCCGTTCGGCAGCATCACGGCGCGGCCCTTGCCGTCCTCCAGGTTGATGGTCGGCGTCTGCTCCTTGCTGACCGCGGTGACGGTCGTTGAACTGATGCCGGTCATCTCGTCGGTCTGGCTGGCGACATTGATGCCGTCGGCGAACGCCTCGTGGCGGGCGGTGCCGGCGACCTCGGAGATGATCGGGTGCATGTGCGGGTCCCAGTGGGCGACGACCTGGCCGGCCTTGACGGCGTCGCCGTCGGCGACCGTCAGGCGCGCGCCGTACGGAATCTTGTAGCGTTCCTGCTCGCTGCCGTGCTCGGACATGACGCTGACTTCGCCGGAGCGCGACACGACGACGCTTTCGCCGCTGGAATGGCCGAGCAGTTTCATCCGGTGCAGGCGCACCGAGCCGCTGCCGTTGACGGCGACATTGTTGATGGCGACCGAGCGGCTGGCGGCGCCGCCGATGTGGAATGTCCGCATCGTCAACTGGGTGCCGGGTTCGCCGATGGACTGCGCGGCGATGATGCCGACCGCCTCGCCGAGGTTGATCAGATAGCCGCGCGCGAGGTCGCGCCCGTAGCATTTCGCGCAGATGCCGTAGCGCGTCTCGCAGGTGATCGGCGAGCGCACCTTGATCTGGTCAACGCCGTGGCGGTCGAGTTGCTTCAGTTGCTCCTCGTCGAGCAGCGTGCCCGCCGCAATCAGCGTCTTCCTGCCGGACTTGATGTCCTCGACGACGACGCGGCCCAGCACGCGCTCCTCGAGCGACTCGACGATGTCGCCGCCCTCGATGTTGGGCTTGACCATGATGCCCTCCGTCGTGCCGCAATCCTCCTCGGTGACGACGAGGTCCTGGGCGGTGTCCACGAGGCGGCGCGTCAGGTAGCCGGAATTGGCGGTCTTCAGCGCGGTGTCGGCGAGGCCCTTGCGCGCGCCGTGCGTCGAGATGAAGTACTGCAGGATGTTCAGGCCCTCGCGGAAGTTCGCCGTAATCGGCGTCTCGATAATCGAGCCGTCGGGCTTGGCCATCAGCCCGCGCATGCCGGCGAGTTGGCGGATTTGCAGCGCCGAGCCGCGCGCGCCCGAGTCGGCCATCATGAAAATCGAGTTGAACGACGGCTGGCTGACGCGGTTGCCGTCGCTGTCAACGACCTCCTCGGTGCTGAGCTCGTCCATCATGCGGTTGGCGATGCGGTCGTTGGCGTTGGACCAGATATCAATGACCTTGTTGTATTTCTCGCCGGCGGTTACGAAGCCGGAGGCGTACTGGTTCTCGATTTCCTTCACCTCGTCCTCGACCTCGTTCAGTATCACCTGCTTGTCGCTCGGCACCACCATGTCGTCCACGCCGAACGACACGGCGGAGCGGGTCGCGTAGCGGAAGCCCGTGTACATCAGCCGGTCGGCGAAGATGACCGTTTCCTTCAGGCTGGTCTTGCGGTGGCTGACATCCACCAGTTCGAGGATGCCGCGCTTGTCGAGCACCCGGTCCACCAGTTCAAACGGCAGGTTGGGGGGCAGGATTTGCGCCAGTTTGGCGCGCCCGACCGTGGTCTCGATGCGCTTGCCGCTGTCGTCGCCCTCGCGGTAGGGGCGCTCCAGCCGCACCTCGATGCGGGCGTGCAGTTCAACGCAGCCGGCGGCGTAAGCGCGCTCCAGTTCGCCGAAATCGGCGAACTTCATGCCGGCGCCGGCGGCGTCGGCGCGTTCGCGCGTCATGTAATAGAGGCCGAGCACGATGTCCTGCGACGGCACGATGATGGGGTTGCCGTTGGCGGGCGACAGGATGTTGTTGGTGGACATCATCAGGCAGCGCGCCTCCAGTTGCGCCTCAAGCGACAGCGGCACATGCACCGCCATCTGGTCGCCGTCGAAATCGGCGTTGAAGGCGGCGCACACCAGCGGGTGCAGTTGAATCGCCTTGCCCTCAATCAGCACCGGCTCGAACGCCTGCACGCCGAGGCGGTGCAGCGTCGGCGCGCGGTTCAGCAGGATCGGGTATTCGTGGATAATCTCCTCGAGGATGTCCCACACCTCCGGCCCCTCTTTCTCGACGAGTTTCTTGGCGGTCTTGATGGTCGTAACCAGGCCGCGCCTGTAAAGCCTGCTGTAAATGAACGGCTTGAACAACTCAACCGCCATTTTCTTCGGCAGGCCGCACTGGTGCAGTTTCAGCGTCGGGCCGACGACGATGACCGAGCGCCCCGAATAGTCCACGCGCTTGCCGAGCAGGTTCTGGCGAAAGCGCCCCTGCTTGCCCTTGATCATGTCGGCCAGCGATTTCAGCGGGCGCTTGTTGGTGCCGGTCACGACGCGCCCGCGCCGGCCGTTGTCGAGCAGCGCGTCCACCGCCTCCTGCAGCATGCGCTTCTCGTTGCGCACGATGATCTCGGGCGAGCCGAGTTCCAGCAGCCGCTTCAGGCGGTTGTTGCGGTTGATGACGCGGCGGTAGAGGTCGTTGAGGTCGGAGGCCGCGAAACGCCCGTCGCTGAGCGGCACCAGCGGGCGCAGGTCCGGCGGCAGCACCGGCAGCACCGTCAAAATCATCCATTCCGGCTTGCTGCCCGAGCGAATGAACTGCTTGGCCAGTTTCAGCCGCTTCGACAGCCGCTTCAGTTTGGCGTCCGAAGTGGTGCCGGCGATTTCCTCCTGCAATTCAAGCGCGGTCTTCTCGAGGTCTATTTTCTTCAGGAACTGCAGAATGGCCTCGGCGCCCATGCGCGCGGTGAACTGGTCGCCGTACTCCTCGATCTTGTCGAAATACTCCTCGTCGGTCAGCAACTGGCCTTCCTTGAGGTCGGTCATGCCCGGCTCGATGACGATGTAACTCTCGAAATACAGCACGCTCTCGATGTCGCGCAGCGTCATGTCGAGCAGCAGGCCGATGCGCGACGGCAGCGACTTCAGGAACCAGATGTGCGCGACCGGGCTTGCCAGGTCAATGTGCCCCATGCGCTCGCGGCGCACGCGCGTCAGCGTCACCTCGACGCCGCATTTCTCGCAGACCACGCCGCGGTGCTTGAGGCGCTTGTACTTGCCGCACAGGCATTCGTAGTCCTTGACCGGGCCGAAAATCTTGGCGCAGAACAGGCCCTCGCGCTCGGGCTTGAAGGTGCGGTAGTTGATGGTCTCGGGCTTGCGCACCTCGCCGAAGGACCACGAGCGAATCTCGTCGGGCGACGCCGCGCCGATGCGGAGGTAGTCGAAGTCCTCGACGCCCTCGTTCTGCTTCATCAGGTTGAAAAACTGCTTCATGTCTTCTCCGGGAGCCGCCGCGCCGTCAGGCGCCCTTGCCGTCAAGGGCGATGCTGATGCCGAGCGAGCGGATTTCCTTCATCAGCACATTGAAAGACTCGGGAATGCCGGCCTCGGTCGTGTAGTCGCCGTTGACGATGTTCTTGTACATGCGGTTTCTGCCGCGCACATCGTCCGACTTGACCGTCAGCATTTCCTGCAGGATGTGCGCCGCGCCGTAGGCCTCCAGCGCCCACACCTCCATCTCGCCGAAACGCTGGCCGCCGAACTGCGCCTTGCCGCCGAGCGGCTGCTGCGTGATCATGCTGTACGGGCCGGTCGAGCGCGCGTGCATCTTGTCGTCGGCGAGGTGGTTGAGTTTCATGATGTAGGCGTAGCCGACGGTCACCGGGCGGTCGAACGGCTCGCCCGAACGCCCGTCGTAGAGCACCGCCTGGCCCGATTCGGGCAGCCCGGCCATCGCCAGCAGGCCCTTGATTTCGCTCTCGCTGGCGCCGTCGAACACCGGCGTCGCAATCGGCACGCCGGCGCGCAGGTTTTCGGCCAGCGAGCGGATTTCGTCGTCGCTCAGCGTTTTCAGCGCGCCGCCGGCGCGGCCCTCGCCGTAGTCGTACACTTTCTGCAGCAGCGCGCGGATTTTGGCCTGCGAGGCGGAGCCGTCCAGCAGCCGGCTGATTTGCCTTCCGAGTTCCTTCGCCGCCCAGCCGAGGTGCGTCTCGAGCACCTGGCCGACATTCATCCGCGACGGCACCCCCAGCGGGTTCAGCAGGATGTCCACCGGCGTTCCGTCCTCGAGGTACGGCATGTCCTCGACCGGCACGATCATCGAGACCACGCCCTTGTTGCCGTGGCGCCCGGCCAGTTTGTCGCCCGGCTGTATGCGCCGCTTCATCGCCAGGTACACCTTGACGATCTTCAGCACATCCGGCGCCATGACATCGCCGGCCTCGAGTTTCGAGCGCCGCAGGCGGAAATTCTCGCCGGAGCGCTCGCGCTGGTCCTTGAAGCGCGCCGACAGGCGCTCGAGGTTGCGGCTGACCGTCTCGTTCTGCATCCGCACCAGGAACCATTTCTCGCGCTCCAGCGCGTCGAGGTACGACGCCGTCACCCTGGCGCCGGCCTTGAGGCCGTTGGGGCCGCCGGCGGCGGTCTTGCCGGTGACCAGTTTTCTGACACGGTCGAAGAGGTCGTCCTCGTAGATCCTGAGTTCGTCGTCCATGTCCTTGCGCATTTTCTCGATCTCGCCGCGCTCGATCGCCAGCGCGCGGTCGTCCTTGGCGCCGCCCTCGCGCGTGAAGACCTTGACATCAATGATGGTGCCCTCGATGCCGGAGGGAACCCGCAGCGAGTTGTCCTTCACATCCGACGCCTTCTCGCCGAAGATCGCGCGCAGCAGTTTTTCCTCCGGCGTCAACTGGTTCTCGCCCTTCGGCGTCACCTTGCCGACGAGAATGTCGCCCGGCCTGACATCGGCGCCGATGTGGACGATGCCGGACTCGTCGAGTTTCGACAGAAAGCCCTCGCCGATGTTCGGGATGTCGGCGGTGATTTCCTCGTTGCCGAGTTTGGTGCTGCGCGCCGTGCAGGTCAGTTCCTTGATGTGGATCGTCGTGTAGCGCTCCTCCTCGACGAGGCGCTCGGAAATCAGGATTGAGTCCTCAAAGTTGTAGCCGTTCCACGGCATGAACGCAACCAGCACATTCTGCCCGAGCGCCAGTTCGCCCTGGTCGGTCGAGGAGGCGTCGGCCAGCACATCGCCGCGCTCGATGACATCGCCGACCTTGACCAGCGGGCGGTGGTTGATGCAGGTGTCCTGGTTGGAGCGGGTGTATTTGGTCAGTTTGTAGATGTCCACCCCGGAGTCGCCGGCCTGCGCCTCCTGGTCGCCGACCTTGACGACGATGCGCGCGGCGTCCACCGTGTCAACGACGCCGGCGCGGCGCGCGCACAGAATGGCGCCGGAGTCGGCGGCGACGCGGCGCTCGATGCCGGTGCCGACCAGCGGCTTTTCGCTGCGCAGCGTCGGCACGGCCTGGCGCTGCATGTTCGAGCCCATCAGCGCGCGGTTGGCGTCGTCGTGCTCAAGAAACGGAATCAGCGCCGCCGCCACCGACACAATCTGCTTCGGCGAGATGTCCATGTAGTCCACCTTGTCGGGCGTGAACATGATGAATTCGTTGTGCTTGCGGCACGAGACGAGTTCGTCGGTCAGCCGGCCCTTCGCGTCTATCATGGCGTTGGCCTGGGCGATGGTGTAGTGGCTCTCGTCTATCGCCGACAGGTGATCAATCTTCTGCGTAACGACGCCCTTCTCGACCTTCAGGTACGGCGTCTCGATGAAGCCGTACGAGTTCGGGCGCGCATACATCGCGAGCGAGTTGATTAGCCCGATGTTGGGGCCTTCCGGGGTCTCGATCGGGCACAGCCTTCCGTAGTGGGTCGGGTGCACATCGCGCACCTCGAAACTGGCGCGTTCGCGCGCGAGGCCGCCGGGGCCGAGCGCCGAGATGCGCCGCTTGTGCGTGACCTCGGCCAGCGGGTTGTTCTGGTCCATGAATTGCGACAACTGGCTGGAGCCGAAAAATTCCTTGATGGCCGCCGACACCGGCTTGGAGTTGACCAGTTCCTGCGGCATCAGTTCCTCGACCTCGGCGAATGTCAGGCGCTCGCGGACGACGCGCTCGATGCGGACGAGGCCGAGGCGCAGCGCGTTCTCGGCGGTCTCGCCGACGCTGCGGACGCGGCGGTTGCCGAGGTGGTCAATGTCGTCCACCATGCCGGTGCCGTCGCGAATCGAAATCAGCGCGCGCATCACATCGAGCACATCGCCGCGGTCGAGCGTGCCGGCGCCGGTGCCGGACTCGCGCCCGATGCGGCGGTTGAATTTCATGCGCCCGACTTCCGACAGGTCGTAGCGGTCGGCGTTCATGAACAGGTTTTTGAACAGGTTCTCGGCGGCCTCCTTCGCCGGCGGCTCGCCGGGGCGCATCATCCGGTAGATTTCAAACTGCGCCTCCAGTTTGCTGCGCCCGGTGGCGTCGAGGCGCAGGGTGTCGGACATGAACGGGCCGCGGTCAATCTCGTTGGTGTAGAGCGTCTCGAACTCGCGGATGCCGGCCTGTTCCAGCGTCTCCAGCAGTTCGGCGGTGACGCGCTCGTTGGCGCCGGCGATCAACTCGCCGGTCTTCTTGTCCACGACGCCTTTCGCCAGCACCTTGCCGACCAGGTATTCCTGCGGCACCTGCAGCGTCTTGACGCCGGATTTCTTCACCTGCGCGACATGCCCGGCGGTGATCCGGCGCCCCGCCTCGACCAGCCGCCGGCCCTTGATCTCGATGTCAAACTTGACGACCTCGCCGCGCAGGCGCTCGGGAATCAACTGCATCTTGTAGATGCCGCCGGTGCGGCGTATCGTGTCGGTCTCGAAGAAGGTGTCGAGGATCTCCTCGTCCTCCATGCCGAAGGCCCGCAGCAGGACCGTCGCCGGCAACTTGCGGCGCCGGTCAATGCGGACGAACAGGCAGTCCTTCGGGTCGAACTCGAAATCCAGCCACGAGCCGCGGTAGGGAATGACCCGCGCCGAGTACAGCAACTTGCCGGAGGAGTGGGTCTTGCCCTTGTCGTGCTCGAAGAACACGCCGGGCGAGCGGTGCAGTTGCGAGACGACGACGCGCTCGGTGCCGTTGATGACGAAGGTGCCGGTGTCGGTCATCAGCGGCAGTTCGCCCATGTACACATCCTGCTCCTTGACTTCCTTGACCGGCCTTTCCTCGTTCTTCGCGGCGCCCTTCTGGCGCCCGCCGCCGCCGCTCTTCTTCTCGTACAGCACCAGTTTCATGAACACCTTCAGCGGCGCCGCATAGGTGCGCCCGCGCATCATGCATTCGCTGACATCGAACTCCGGCTTGCCGAGTTCGTAGCGCTCGTAGAACAGCCGGGCGTTGCCCGAATGGCTGCTGATCGGGAAGACCGAACTGAAAATGCCGTGCAGGCCCTTTTCCTTGCGTTTCTCGTGCGGCGTCTCCCGCTGCAGGAACCCGTGGTAGGAGTCAACCTGCATTTGCAGCATGTTGGGCACTTCCAGCCGCTCGGACTTCTTGCCGAAATTCTTGCGGATGCGCTTCTTCTCGGTAAAGCTGTACATCGGTTCTCCGGGGTTTCTCGCAGGCTCAGGCCGCCGGCGCCCGCGAGCGGGCGCGCAAACGGACAGGACAACCGCCGCGGCAAACGGCGGTACGAACGGCGGGGCGGCGGCCCGGCGCGGGCTTATTTAAGCTCAACGGCGCCGCCGGCTTCTTCGAGTTGCTTCTTGATTTCCTCGGCGTCTTTGGCGGCGACCCCCTCCTTGACCGTCGCCGGCGCGCCCTCGACCAGTTCCTTGGCTTCCTTCAGGCCGAGGTCGGTCACCGCGCGCACCGCCTTGATGACCGCCACCTTGTTGTCGCCATGCGAGGCGAGGACGATGTTGAACTCGTCCTTGGCGTCTTCCGCGGCGGCGGCGCCGTCGCCCGCCGCCGCCACCGGGGCGGCGGCGACGGCCGCCGCCGAGACGCCGAATTTCTCCTCCATCGAGGACACCAGGTCCACCACATCCATCACGGACATCCCGGCGATTGCGTCGAGTATTTCTTCCTTCGATAAAGCCATCATCTTTTCTCCTTCAATTGCTCCTTGATTTGTGTTTCCACCAACGCTCAAGCGGACTTTTGCTTTTCGTCACGCAAAGCGGCCACGGTGCGCACCAGTTTCGAGGCGGGCGCCGCCACGGTACGCACCAGTTTTTCCACCGGCGCCTTCATCACGGCCATCAGCAGGCTGATGGCCTGCTCGTAAGTCGGCAGGGAGGCGAGGCGCTCAAACCCCGACAAATCCTGCAACTCGCCGTCAAACGCGAGGATTTTCACTTCCAGGTCCTCGCTTTCCTTCTGAAAGTCCCTGATCAGTTTCGCGGCGGCACCCGGGTTGTCGTGCGAAAACGCCAGAATGAGCGGCCCGCGCAGCGATTCGGTCATGCACGCGAACGGCGTCCCGTCGAGCGCGCGGCGCGCGAGCGTGTTCTTGACGACGCGCAGCCAGACATCCTGTTCGCCGGCCTGCCTGCGCAGGCGCGTCAGTTCGGCCACCGTCAGGCCGTGGTAATCGGCGGCGATCGCCGAACTCGCGCGCGCCGCGACCTCGGCCACTTCCGTGACCACCCGTTTTTTCGCCTCCAGGTTCAACGCCATGTCAGTGCACCCGCCGTCAGTCGCCGAACGCGCCGCGGTCTATCTTCAGGCCCGGCCCCATCGTCGAGGACACCGTCACCTTCTGCAGAAACACGCCCTTGGCCGCCGACGGCTTGTTCCTGACGAGGTCGGCAATCAGCGCGCCGAGGTTTTCCTCGAGTTGGCTGTCCTTGAAGTCGAGGCGGCCAATGCTGCAATGCACGATGCCGCCCTTGTCAATGCGGTAGCGGGCGCGGCCCTTGCGGATGCTTTCCACCGCCGCCGCGACTTCGGCGGTGACGGTGCCGTCCTTGAGGTTGGGCATCAACCCGCGCGGCCCCAGCACCTGACCGATCTTGCCGACCGCCGGCATCGCGTCGGGCGCCGCGACCACCGCGTCGTAATCGAAATCTCCCTTGCGCGCGCGCTCAATCAGGTCGTCGAGGCCGACCGCGTCGGCGCCGGCCTTCTCGGCTTCCGCCGCCTTGTCGCCCTGCGCGAACACCGCGACCCGCACCTTGCGGCCAAGGCCGTGCGGCAGGCTGGCGGCGCCGCGCACCATCTGGTCGCCCTTGCGCGCATCCACGCCGAGGTTGATGCTGACATCAACCGATTCGCCGAATTTCACTTCCGAGCACTCGCGCAGCAGGCCGAACGCCTCGGCGGGCGCGTAGGTCTTGTCCGGGGCGCACTTGTCGGCGATGCGTTTCGCCCTTTTCGACAGCCGCGGCATCAGGCGCCCTCCACCTCGATGCCCATGCTGCGCGCGCTGCCGGCGATGGTCCGCACCGCCGCGTCCATGTCGCCGGCTGTCAGGTCGCCCTCTTTCTGGGCGACGATTTCCTCCAGTTGGCGGCGCGTCACCTTGCCGACCTTTTCCAGGTTCGGCGTGCCGCTGCCCTTGTCAATGTTGGCCGCCTTTCTGAGCAGCACCGCCGCCGGCGGCGACTTGATGACAAAGGTGAAACTCTTGTCCTCATAGACGGTGATGACCACCGGCACCGGCATGCCCTTCTCGATGCCGCCGCTGCGGTCGTTGAACGCCTTGCAGAAATCCATGATGTTGAGGCCGTGCTGGCCGAGCGCCGGGCCGACCGGCGGACTCGGGTTGGCCTCGCCCGCGGCCACCTGCATGCGGATATAAGTCTCTATTTTCTTCGCCACCGGGGAACTCCGTCAGGTTTTCTCGACCTGGTCAAAGTCCAGTTCAACCGGGGTCGAGCGCCCGAAAATCTGCACCAGCACCAGCAGCCGGCTCTTCTCGTAATTGACTTCCTCGACGGCGCCGTTGAAGTCGTTGAACGGGCCATCTATCACGCGCACGACCTCGCCCGGCTCGAACACGACCCTCGGCATCGGCTTGCCGGCGCCCTCGCGGATGCGGTTGAGGATGGCGTCCACCTCTTTCTGCGCGATCGGCGTCGGCTTCTCGCGCGAGCCGCCGACAAAGCCGAGCACGCGCGGCACATCCTTGACCAGGTGCCAGGTGTCCTCGTTCATCGCCATCTCCACCAGCAGGTAGCCGGGGAAAAACTTGCGCGACACCGTGCGCTTCTGGCCGGAGCGCATCTCGACGATTTCCTCTTTCGGCATCATAATCTGCCCGAACCGCTTCTGCATGCCGTAGCGCTCGATGCGCTCCTCGAGAAACTGCCTGACCTGGGCCTCAAAACCGGAATGAACATGCACGACATACCACGACAGGCCGGGCTTTGCGGCGCCGGCGCCGTCATCGGCGCCGCCGGCGGCATCGGCGGCGGCGGAGGTTGCATCCATCTGTTCAACGGCGTTCACGGGCGTTATTTGATCAGCAACTGCATGAACCATGCCAGCGACAGGTCGAGCAGCCACAGGAAAAGGGCGATGACAAAAACCACCGCGAACACCAGCAGCGTCGAGTGCAGCGTCTCGGACTTGCCCGGCCACACCATCTTCTGCAATTCAATGCGCGAGCCTTTCAGGAAATCGGCGACTTCATGGCCCTTTGCGGTCGTGAAAAAGATGACGACGGCGACGGCGGTCATCGCCAGTATCGCGATGACTTTTACAAACAGCCCCTGCTCGTCGAGGTAATAGAACAGGCCGACGCCGGCGGCCAGCGCCGCCGCCGCCAGCGCCAGTTTCGTCCGGTCCTGAATCGAAAGCCCCGCTTCCGTCGTCCTGGCCGCCGTTTTGCCCGCCATCGCCGCGCCCGTCCTCAGCAAATGGCAGGCCAGGAGGGACTTGAACCCCCAACCTGCGGTTTTGGAGACCGCTGCTCTGCCAATTGAGCTACTGGCCTAATCAACCCGGCGCCGCGCCGCGCCCGGCGCGTTGCGGCGCGCGCTTCGCGGTGATGCACTCCGCGCTCCGGCATTATTTGACGACCTTCGTCACGACGCCGGCGCCCACCGTGTGGCCGCCCTCGCGA
>JAPPQC010000010.1 GCA_028817225.1 Gammaproteobacteria bacterium
TCCTCCGCCGGGAAGTTCATCCCGCCGCGCACATAGTTGCGAAAACCGTCGGCTCGCGGTTCCAGCGCCGCAAACGATTCCACATCGGTCATCTCCTGCGATGCATCGGTGCGCCCGGGCGCAAACGGCACATTCACATTGTGCCCCGCAAGCCGCGCCGCTTCCTCAACGCCGGCGCAACCACCGAGCACAATCAAATCCGCCAGCGAGATTTTTGCGCCGCCGTTGGCCGCACCGCTGTATTCCCGCTGAATGCTTTCCAGTTTCTGCAACACCTTGCCCAGTTGTTCGGGCCGGTTCACCTCCCAGTCCTTTTGCGGGGCCAGCCGAATCCGCGCGCCGTTGGCGCCGCCGCGCTTGTCAGAACCGCGGAAAGTCGCCGCCGACGCCCACGCGGTCGTCACCAGTTCGGAAACGCTCAGGCCCGACGCCAGCAGTTTTTTCTTCAATTCGGCGATTTCGCCGTCGCCCACCAGTTGGTGCTCAACAGCCGGAACCGGGTCCTGCCAAATCAGCGTTTCCTGCGGAATTTCCGGGCCGAGATAACGCGACACCGGCCCCATGTCGCGGTGCGTCAGTTTAAACCAGGCGCGCGCGAAGGCGTCGGCGAATTCCTCCGGGTTTTGATGATAGCGCCGCGAAATCGGCTCATAAATAGAGTCAAAGCGCAGCGACATGTCTGCCGTGGTCATGATCGGGCGGTGTTTTTTCGACGGGTCGTGCGCGTCCGGAATCATATCTTCCTCGCGCACATCCTTGGCCGTCCATTGCCACGCACCGGCGGGGCTTTTCACCAGTTCCCAGTCGTAGCCAAACAGCATGTTGAAGTAGCCGTTGTCCCACTGCGTCGGGTTCGGCTTCCATGCGCCTTCAATGCCGCTGGTGGTGGTGCTGGCGCCCTTGCCGGAACCGAAGCGGTTCATCCAGCCCAGTCCCATCTGCTCCAGCGGCGCGCCTTCCGGGTCCGCCTCCACCATGTCCGGGTCGCCGGCGCCGTGCGCCTTGCCGAAGGTGTGGCCGCCGGCCACCAGCGCCACGGTTTCTTCGTCGTTCATGGCCATGCGCGCAAAGGTCTCGCGCACATCCACCCCCGAAGCCACCGGGTCGGGTTCGCCGTTCGGCCCTTCGGGGTTCACATAAATCAACCCCATCTGCACCGCGCCCAGCGGGTTTTCAAGGTCGCGTTCACCGCTGTAACGGTTGTCGCCAAGCCATTCGTTTTCCGAACCCCAGTAGATTTCGTTCTCGGCTTCCCACACATCTTCGCGCCCGCCGGCAAAACCGAAGGTTTGAAAGCCCATGGATTCCAGCGCGCAATTGCCGGCCAGGACCATCAAGTCGCCCCACGAAATTTTGTTGCCATACTTGCGCTTGACGGGCCACAACAGCCGCCGCGCCTTGTCCAGGTTGCCGTTGTCGGGCCAACTGCTGACCGGCGCAAAACGCTGCCCGCCGGTGCCGGCGCCGCCGCGCCCGTCCCATGTCCGGTAAGTGCCCGCAGCGTGCCAGGCCATGCGGATAAACAAGCCGCCGTAATGGCCCCAGTCTGCCGGCCACCAATCCTGCGAATCGGTCATCAGCGCATACAGGTCTTTCTTGACGGCGGCAAAATCCAGTTTCTGGAATTCGTCGGCGTAGTTGAACTGCGCGCCCAGCGGGCTGGATTTTTCAGAATGAAGATGCAGGATATTAACATTCAGCCGGTTCGGCCACCAGTCGCTGTTGGACTGGATGTTGACTCTGGTGCGCGACCCGGGGCTGGTCGCAAACGGGCACTTTGGCTCGTTGAATTTGGCGGTATCATCCATTGGTTTTCTCCTCCGGTGTGAAAGTGAGTTATAAGAGTGGATAATGCAGATGACTATTAACCGAAACGCGCCATTTTACCAACGGGAAAAATCAATCAATCCGATAGCGCGGACAATGCTGATGGCTTGACCGGAATGCAGCGGGGCCGGTGAAAGCCTTGTGGCGCAGGGGTTCCAGGCCCGGGCGATGCCGAAAACGCTGAAACAGCCGGGGTGCGGCCCCGGCCCTGTCCCGGCGCGGCCAGGCAGGCAAGTCATCCGGCTGCCGGTTGGCCGCTTGCCGCCAGCAACGCTCGTGTGTGGGTGTTGTGCGCGCTGCCGTCGGCCAGTGCGCGGCGGTTCATCTGTTCCACCACGCGGCCCTTGTGCATGACCGCGAGGCGGTCGCACAGGTAATCAATCACCGCCAGGTCGTGGCTCACCGTCAGGCAGGTCAGGCCGCGTTCGGCGCGCAGGCGCGTCAGCAGGTTCAGCACTTCGGCTTGCACCGATGCGTCCAGCGCCGAGGTCGGTTCGTCCAGCAGCAGAATGTCCGGCTCCAGCATCAGCGCCCGCGCAATGGCCACGCGCTGGCGCTGCCCGCCGGACAGTTGATGCGGATAGCGAAAACGCAAACGCGCATCCAGCGCCACATCCTCCAGCGCGCGCAGCACGCGCCGCTCGCGCCCGCCGATGCGGTGGATCGCAAGCGGTTCCGACAGCGCCGCGTCCACCGTTCGCCGCGGGTGCAGCGACGCGGCCAGGTCCTGAAACACCATCTGCACGCGCCGCGCAAAGGCGCGGTCATGGCGCCCGCGCCAGTCTTCGCCGCCAATGCGGACAACGCCGCCGGCAACCGGCGCCAGATTGCAAATCGCGCGCAGCACGGTGGACTTGCCGCAGCCGGATTCCCCCACCAGCCCGAAGGATTCGCGCGCGCCGACGCGGAAGGAAACGCCGCGCACGGCGTGCACAACGCGCCCGCCGCGGCGCATGGAGACACGCAGATTTTCCACTTCTATGATGGGCGTGCTCATGGTATTATCTCAGCGAGAGTGGGCGGTATTCAACAATGCCAATGAGTAAATCTCACGAAGCAGAGTTGGTTTCATGTAATGCCGAACCGCCCGCTCTCACTTCACCTTCTCATCGCGCCCAGTCCGCGTCACGCGCCAGCGTTGGCAGCGGTTTGCGGTCGCCGCCAATCACCGGCAAACAATTCAGCAAGCCCCGCGTGTAGGGGTGGCGCGCGTCGTCAAGGCGCGCCGCGTGCAGTTCTTCCAGCACGCGCCCGCGGTGCATCACCAGCACGCGGTCGCAAAAGCGCGACACCAGCCGCAGGTCGTGCGAGATAAACACCAGCCCCATGCCGCGCTCGCGCACCAGGCCGTCGAGAATGCCGAGCACTTCCTTTTGCACGGTCACATCCAGCGCCGAGGTCGGCTCGTCGGCAATCAGCAGGTCGGGGTTGCCGGCCAGCATCATCGCAATCATCACGCGCTGCCCCATGCCGCCGGACAGTTCGTGCGGCCAGGCGTGAAACACGCGCCCGGCGTCGCGTATCTGCACCGCCTCCAGCATCGCCAGCGCGCGTTCGCGCGCGGCGCGCGCGCTTAAACGCTCGCCCGAACGCCCGCGCAAACGCAGGCCCTCGGTCAGTTGTTTGCCGACGCGCATCACCGGGTTCAGCGAGTATTTGGCGTCCTGCATCACCATCGCAATGCGCCGCCCGCGCAGCGCGCGCATTTGCCGCTCATTGGCGGCGAGCAGGTCGTGGCCGTCAAACAGTATGCGTTTGGCCGCCACCCGTCCGGGTGGGCGCACCAGTTTCAGAATGGCAAGGCCGGTCATCGTCTTGCCGCTGCCGGACTCGCCGACAATGCCAAGCCGCTCGCGCCCCAACGCAAATGAAACACCGCGCACCGCATCCACCGGCCCGGTCGCGGCGTCAAAGGTAACGCGCAGGTCGCGCACTTCCAGCAGGCTCATTGCGGCGTCTTGCGCTGGCCGGGCGGCGCGCTGCGCGGGCCTGGCGGTTTGCTGACTTCCAGCAACTTCATTGCGCCGCCCTGCGCGGATCAAGCAAATCGCGCTGGCCGTCGCCCAGCAGGTTGAAGCCGAGCGACACCAGAAAGATGGCAAGCCCCGGTATCGTCGCCACCCACCAGTACTCAAACAGAAACTTGCGCCCGGACGCAATCATCAGCCCCCATTCCGGCGTCGGCGGCTGCGCGCCGAGGCCGAGAAAGCCGAGGCCGGCGGCGGTCAGTATCACGCCGGCCATGTCGAGCGTCATCCGGATAACGGTTGTCGGCACGCACATCGGCGCAATGTGCGACAACAGAATGCGCGCCGCACCCGCGCCCTGCAAACGCGCCACCGCGATGTAGTCCGAATGGCGCACCGTCAGCGTGTCGGCGCGCGCGGCGCGTGCGTACGGCGGCCACGCCGTCAGCGCAATCGCCAGCACCGCGTTTTCAACGCCCGGCCCCAGCGCGGCGACAAACGCCAGCGCCAGTATCAGCCGCGGAAACGCGAGAAAGATGTCGGTGACACGCATCAGCACGGTGTCGGCCACGCCGCCGAAATAACCGGCGACGGCGCCGACGGCCAGGCCGAACAGCGGCGCGGTAAGCGCCACCAGCGCGACAATGTAAAAGGTGATGCGCGCGCCGTGCACCAGGCGGCTCCAGATGTCGCGCCCGAACTCGTCGGTGCCAAGCCAGTGCCCCGCCGTTCCCGGCGGCAGCAGCCGGTTGTGCAGCGCCTGCGCCAGCGGGTCGTGCGTCGCCAGCCATGGCGCGGCGGCGGCCATCAGCACCAGCGCGGCGACAATCAGCAGCCCGAACACGCTCAGCGGATTGCGCGACAACGCCAGCCACCCGCGCCACCATTCCCCAAGCCGCGCCTGCCGGCGCGATGCCGGGTTGGGGTCGAGCAGGTAGTCGCGCAGCGAGGGTTTCATCGGCGCGTTCATCGGCGCACCCTCGGGTCGGCGAGGCGGTAGAGTTTGTCCGACAGCAGGTTCAGGAAAATGAAAACGGCGCCGACGACTATCGTGCCGCCCATCACCGCGGCCAGGTCGGCGGAGAACAGCGCGTTGGTGATGTACAGCCCAAGCCCCGGCCACGCGAACACCGTTTCGGTCAGCACCGAACCTTCCAGCAGGTTGGCGTAAGTCAGCGCGATGACGGTAATCAGCGGCACCGCGGCGTTTCGCAGCGCGTGCACCCACACCACGCGCACTTCCGGCACGCCCTTGACGCGCGCGGTGGTGATGTATTCCTGCGACAACTGCTCCAGCATGAACGAGCGCGTCATGCGGCTGATGAACGCCAGCGAATAGTAGCCCAGCACCGACGCCGGCAGCGCGATGTGCGCCAGCGCGTTGGCAAAGATGTCCCACGCGCCGGCGAGCGCGGTGTCTATCAGTATCGCGCCGGTGGTCTGCGGCACTTCCAGTTCCAACTGCAACTGGTAGGCGGCGTCGAGCCGCCCCGGGCCGCCGACCCAGCCGAGGTGGCCGTAGAACACCAGCAGCCCCATCAGGCCGAGCCAGAACACCGGCATGGAATAGCCGACAAGTCCGGCGAAGCGCACGATGTGGTCGGCCAGGCCGCCCTGCCGCGACGCCGCCAGCACGCCCGCGGGAATGCCGAACAGCACGCCGATAAGCGTTGCGATGGTGGCCAGTTCCAGCGTGGCCGGGAACACGCGCGCGATGTCGGTCAGCACCGGGTTGGCGGTGAGCAGCGATGTGCCGAAGTCGCCGCTGAATGCGTCGCGCAGGTAAATCGCAAACTGCACCCAGACCGGTTCGTCCAGGCCCAGCGCGCGCCGCGCGGCTTCAATTTGTTCGGCGCTTGCGCGCTCGCCGAGGATGGCCAGCACCGGGTCCACCGGAATCACGCGGCCAATGATGAAGGTAACGGCCAGCAGGCCGATGAAGGTCGCGGCCAGCGTTGCCGCCAGCGCAATCAGGCGGCGCAATGCGCGTTTCACTTCGTCGTTTTCCAGTAGAACGCGGAATGAATGGCGCCGCCCGCCGAGAAGCCCTTGACGCCTACGCGCATTGCCGTCGGCTCAATCCGCTGAAACATCGGCACAAACGGCGCCACGCGCTGATGTATGCGCTGGCTTTCCTCATACAGCAGGCGGCGTTTTTCAATGTCTTGCTCAAACATCGCGGCGTCGGTTCTTGTGGAGACTTCCGTCGCGGGCCAGGCGTTGCGCCATGCCAGTATGCCGCTCAGCCGGGCGTCGTCGCGGTTGTCGGGGTTGCGCGCGAAAGTGTCGGCGTTGGTGTGCGGGTCGGCGTAGTCCGGCCCCCACGCGCCGAGATAAACCTGGTGTTTGCGCGCGCGGTATTCGCCGAGTATCTCCTTGCCGGTGGCGACGCGCAGGTGCGCGGTGATGCCGGCCTGCGCCAGCGTGTTCTGCAATGACTGGGCAATCTCCAGCCGCTCCTGCTCGTTGCGCACCGACAGCCGCACGCTGAACTCACCGACGCCGGCTTCTTTCAGCAGCGCGCGCGCCTTTGCGATGTTCAGCCGGTAGGGGCGTTCCTTCCAGTCGAGCGCGCCGATGAAACCGCCGGGCACGAAACCCTGGCGCACCTCGTAACTGTCGCGCAGGAAGGTGCTGACCATGCCGTCGTAATCCACCAGATACTTGAACGCCTGAATCACTTTCGGGTGGTTCAGCGGCGCGACTTTCTGGTTCAGCGACAGATAGATGATCAGGCCGCGCCCCTCGGAGACAACGCGCACTTGCGGGTGCGCGGCGACGCCGACGATGTCCAGCGTGCTTAACTTGCGGGCGATGTCCACATCGCCCCTTTCCAGCAGCAGGCGCTGCGCCGCCGGTTCGGCGATGTGGCGCACAAACACGCGCGCCAGCGGCGGCGCGCCGCGCCAGTGGTTGGGCGCGGCTTCCAGCAGGTAACTGTCGGCGGGTTTGTAAAGGCGCAGGTGGTAGGCGCCGGAGCCTGCGGTGTGCGTCTTGAGCCAGCCGTGGCCGAGGTCGCCGTCGCGCTCGTGCGCCAGCGCCTGCTTGCGGTCCACAACGGACGCGACCGCCGCCGTCAGGCAGTTGTAGAACAGCGACGGCGCGTAGGGTTTGTCGGTGATGAGGGTCAGTCGGTGTTCGCCGTCGGCGCGGATTTTGTCGGCGGCGTTGGCGGCGGTGAAGCCGAATTGTTTCAGGATGAAGGCCGGCGTCTTGTCGAGAAGGATTGCGCGGCGCAGCGACCACGCGGCATCGTGCGCGGTAACCGGGTTGCCGGAATGAAAGCGCGCGCCGTTGCGGATGCGGAAAGTGTAGGTAACGCCGTCGCCCGCCAGCGCCCACGATTCGGCCAGCCCCGGTTTCAGCGGGCCGAGGTCGTCGGGGTCGAGTTCTATCAGCGTGTCATAGACATTGTTGAGCAGGTCGTTGCCGGAAAACTCAAAACTCTCGGCGGGGTCGAGCGACACGATGTCATCCAGCTTGTCGGCAATAACCAGCGTGTCCGGCGGCGTGCCGGCGTGCGCTGCGGCGGCGCAGAACAATGCGACGGCAAGCGCCGCAAGCCGGGCACGGAATGTCATCGGCGCGATTACTCCGGCGGCAGTTGCAGTGAGAAGTCCACTGCGTGCAGGTGTTTGGTCAGTGCGCCGATTGAGATGTAGTCGGCGCCGGCGGCGGCGATGGCGGGGAGGCCGTCAAGGGTGATGTTGCCGGAGACTTCGGTTTCGGCGCGGCCATTGATGAGTTTGACCATGTCGCGGATGTTGGCGGGTGCGAAGTTGTCGAGCAGGATGATGTCGGCGCCCGCTTTCAGCGCTTCGCGCACTTCGTCCGCTGTTTCGGCTTCAACTTCAATGCGGCTGCTTGCATCTTGCGCGCGCGCGCGCTGCACGGCGTTGGCGATGGAGCCGCAGGCGCGGATGTGGTTGTCCTTGATCAGGATGCCGCCCGCGAGGTCAAGGCGGTGGTTGCGCCCGCCGCCGCAGACGACGGCGTATTTCTGCGCGAGGCGCAGGCCCGGCAGTGTCTTGCGCGTGTCGAGCACGATGGATTTCGCGCCGGCGATGCGCGCGACATGCCGGGCGGTGGCGGTGGCGGTGCCGGACAGCGTTTGCAGCAGGTTCAGCGCGCTGCGTTCGCCGCTGACAATGGCGGCGAGCGGGCCGCGCACGGCGCACACTGTATCGCCGGGGGCGATGCGTTCGCCGTCCTGCTTGCGCCACGCGACGCGGATGGCCGCGTTCACCTGGCGAAAGACTTCGTCCACCCAGAAACGGCCCGCGAGCACGGCGTTGTCGCGGCTGATGATGAGCGCCTCGCCGGTCGCGGCGGCGTCGAGCAGCGCGGCGCTGGGGTCGCCGCCGCCCAGGTCTTCGGCAATGGCCGCGCGCGCGTTGTCGGCAACGGCGCGGCGCAGCGGTTCGGGGCAGTGATTGGGGCGCAGTTTCATTGGTGTCGGCGAATTTCTTCAAGGCGTTGCGGGGTGCCGATGTCGGCCCACAGGCCGCGGTAATGTTCGCCGCTGATGCGGTTTTGTGCGATGCCCTGTTCCAGCAGCGGCGCGAGCGGCGCGGGGTTGGCGTTGTGTCCGTCCGGCAGTTCGCTGAACAGCGTGCGCCGGTAATAGCCGATGCCGCTGAATGTCAGCGGCGTGCCGTGTTCGCGGCACAGGCGCTGGCCGTTCAGCAGGAAGTCGCCGTGCGGGCGGTGCGGCGGGTTGTTCACCAGCACCAGGTGCGCGTGGTCGTCGCCGAGTTCGGGGCGCCGCACCGCGTAGTCGGTGAACACATCGGCGTTGATGACGAGGAACACATCGTCGTCGCCGTCGGCGAGGTGCGGCAGCGCGCGGACGATGCCGCCGCCGGTTTCCAGCACGCCGCCGGTTTCGTCCGAGTAGCGGATGTGCAGGCCGTAGCGCGCGCCGTCGCCGAGGCGCGAGCGTATCGCTTCGGCCAGGTGCGCGATGTTGATGACAACCTCGGCGACGCCCGCCGCGCGCAGGCGCGCAAGGTGGTGTTCAATCAGCGCCTTGCCGCCGACTTCCAGCAGCGCCTTCGGCGTGCGGTCGGTCAGCGGCCTCATGCGCTTGCCGCGCCCGGCGGC
The DNA here is from genome assembly GCA_028817225.1 of Gammaproteobacteria bacterium. Taxonomy (NCBI): domain Bacteria; kingdom Pseudomonadati; phylum Pseudomonadota; class Gammaproteobacteria; species Gammaproteobacteria bacterium. The sequence goes on from JAPPQC010000010.1 coordinate 8,898, forward strand.
CAGTATCATCGCTTTCATGGTGTGCGCGGTGTTCGGTTTGATGGCTGCGGTGCGGCGTGGCCGCCCATCATCGTCTTCATCGTGTGCGCGGCGGCGGCAGTTGCGACATCAGGCGGCGCAGGCCGTTGAGTTCCGGGTAGCGTTCAAGGCTTTCGGTGATGTAGGCGAGGATGCGCGGGATGTCGTTCAGGTAGCCGCTTTTGCCGTCGCGGTGGTGCAGGCGGGCGAAGATGCCGATGGCTTTCAGGTGGCGCTGTATGCCCATCCAGTCGAACCATCTTGTGAAGGTGTCGGCGTCGGCGTTCGCCGGGCGGCGTTCAAGGTAATAGCGCATCCAGTCGCGCCGCCGCGCTTCGGGCCAGACGATGTAACAATCTTTCAGCAGCGACACGAGGTCGTAGGTTACCGGGCCGACAACGGCGTCCTGGTAGTCGAGGACGCCGAGGGTGATGTTTGCGTCTGCGCCCGCGTTTGCGCCTGCGTTTGCGTTTGTGCTTGCGCCGGCGTTTGTGTTTGCGCCGGTGTTTGCGCCGGCGCCGGCGCCCGCATCCAGCACCATCAAATTGCGCGAATGGTAATCGCGGTGCACAAAGACTTGCGGCTGCGCGCGCGCCGCCTGCGCCAGTTGTTCAAACTCGCGTCCGAAGGCGGCGTGTTGGCTTTCGGTCAGGCCGCATTGCAGGTGGGTGTCGCAGTACCAGTCGGTGAACAGGCACATCTCCTGCACCAGCAGCGAGTGGGTGTAATCGGGCAGGCCGCGGCTGTCGGCCTGCTGCACCTTGACCAGTTCGTTGATCGCGCGGCGGTAGAAGACATCGGCGTTGACGGTGGCGTTGGCGGGCGCGCTGCCGGGGCCATTGTCGGTGGCGTTGCCGAGAGCATTGCCGGTGGCATTGTCGCGTGACAGCGCTTTCAGGCCGGTGGTGTCGCCGAAGTCGTCCAGCAGCAGCCATCCGTTTGCATGGTCGGCGGCGTGGATGTGCGGCGCACGCACGCCGGCGTCTTCAAGTTTTTGCGTTACCCGCGTGAAGTCGCGGATGTCTTCCTTGTCCGGCGGCACATCGGCGGCCATCAGGCTGCGGTCTTGCAGCGCGACCCGGAAGTAGCGCCGGAAACTCGCATCGCCCGTCAGCGCGGCCATTGTGAAGCCGCTGCCGAGTGTTTGTTGCAGCCAGCCGCGCAGCAGTGCGTGTCGCTCGTCCATTGTGCCCAACGGTTGCCCGTCGGCATGTATGATAAATTGATTTGCGGGGTTCTGCACGGGACGGGAGAAATGGACAATATGAACAACGACAAACCGGCGCAAACGGCGGCGCAAAGGTGATGGACGCAATCAGCGGCGGTGAGCCGCGGATTTCCGGGCGGCAGGCGGGCACTTTGTGCGGCCTGTTTGCCGAGCGCGTGCGGCTGTCGGGCGATGCCGTCGCCTACCGGCAGTTTGACGCGCTCACCGGAACATGGCGGCACTACACCTGGCGCGACATGGCGGCGCTGGCGGCGTCGCGGCGGCGCGTGCTGGCGCGCGAGGCGCTGCAAGCGGGCGAGCGCGTCGCCGTCATGCTGCCGAACGGCGTGGACTGGGTGGCGTTCGACCAGGCGCTGCTCGGCATGAGACTGATCAGCGTGCCGGCGTTCAGCCACGACAGCGCCGAGAATGTCGGCTACATTCTGGCCAATTCCGGCGCCAAGGTGCTGGTGGCGGACCCGGTGCGTCTGGAGAGACTGCAATCCAAGCCGGAGATACTCGCGCCGCTGCAACGCATCATCGTAACCGGCGAACCGCGCCAGCCGCCGCCGCGCAACGCGGTGGCGGTGCCCGCCGCCGGTGAGTTCACGCCGGGAGGAGATGGCGATTTGGATGATGTCGGCGCCGCGCCGCCCGTGCCGGGCGATGTGGCGACGATTGTTTATACATCGGGCACGACCGGCCCGGCCAAGGGCGTTGTGCTGACGCACGGGAACCTGCTGGGCAATGTCGCCGCGACCAGCGACTTCGTTCACTACATCGGTTCGGACAATTTGTTTCTGTCGTTTCTGCCGCTGTCGCATACATTCGAGCGAACCGTCGGCTACTACCTGAGCATGATGATAGGCGCGCAAGTGGCGTATGCGCGTTCCATTCAGCAGTTGAAAGAGGATTTGCTGACGCTCAGGCCGACTGTGCTGGTTTCAGTGCCGAGGATTTACGAGCAGGTGTACAACCGTTTGCAGGCCGCGCTGGAAGAGCGTCCGGCGTATCTGCGGCGGGTGTTTGACGCCGCCGTCGCCGTCGGCTGGCGGCGTTCGGGTTCTTCGCCGCTGGCGCTGCTGTGCCGGTTGCTGTGGCCGCTGTTTGATGCGCTGGTCGCGCGCGATTTCCGGCGCAATCTTGGCGGGCGTCTGCGTTACGCGCTGAGCGGCGGCGCCGCGCTGCCGCCTGACATCGGGCGCACGCTGACGGCGCTCGGCGTGCCGGTTTACCAGGGTTACGGCCTGACCGAGACCGGGCCGGTGGTTTCGGTCAATTGGCCCGGCGGCCCCGCCGACAGCATCGGCGTGCCGATTGACGGCGTTGAGGTTCGCATCGGCGACAACAACGAACTGCTGACGCGCAGCCGCTATGTGATGCGCGAATACTGGGGCAACCCGGAGGCGACCGCGCACGCGCTGGACGGGGAAGGCTGGATGCACACCGGCGACCAGGCGCGCATGGACGAGGACGGGCGTCTTTACATCATCGGCAGGCTGAAGGAGATCATCGTGATGGCAAACGGCGAGAAGGCGCCGCCCGCCGACATGGAACACGCGCTGCTGGCCGACGCCTGGTTCGCGCAGGCGATGGTGCACGGCGAGGGCCGCCCTTTTCTGGTCGCGCTGCTGGTGCTGGCGGACGAGGTGATTGAGCGTTATCCGCAAGACACCGAGGGCCTGGAGGCCGAGGCGATGAAGCGCGTTCGCGCGAGATTGTCGGGTTCGGCGTCTTATGCGCGCGTGCGCCGCGTGGTTTTGCTGCGCGAACCGTGGACGGTGGACAACGGCTTGCTGACGCCGACATTGAAACTGAAACGGCACCGCATTGCGGAGTGTTATGCGGAGGAGATTGAGGGGGCATATCGTGGTTATTGAGGCAGGCGCGGGGGCGTGGAATAATCAATGCGGGAAGGCGGCGCATGTTATACTCCGCCCTCGCCGTTGAACACGGGCCGGGGTCTTCCGCCATGAAAGCCGTTTTGCATACTTTTGTTCATACCATATACCCCCCCCCCCCCCCCCTGCTGACATAAGCCTGTTGCCGTCGCCGTCTTGCGCCGATTCTTCAGTCTGCCGGCGCCACAGGCGGCGGCGTGTGCGCCGCTGCGCGCGGCTGGCGCGATTGCTGCTGGCCGCGTTGTTTGTGTTGGCGCCGATGGCGTCTTACGCGCAAAGCCCGGTGACCCTTGAGATTACAGTGCCCGACTTCGGCTTCTTCCCGCCATCTGAGGGCAGCCCCGTCAACTTCACCGTGCGTTTTGACGAGAATGTTGCCACCACCGCTCCAGTGGAAGCGGATTGGGCCATTTCCTTTCCCGCCGCCTCGGAATCGGTGAATCCGGCTTCCGCCGCCGACTTCCCCTCCACCAACGGCACGGTCAGCATTCCCGCCGGAATGAAGTCGGTAACTCTTCCCATCACTTCCGTTGCCGACAATGTGAACGAGGCGACAGAGGAATTCATCGTTACCCTCGGCAATCCCCGCGGCGGCGGCGCAGGCGCCGCGCCGAGGCTGCACGCTACGCGCTTCTCGGCCAACAGCTTTATTGACCAGAGCGATCGTGCCCGAGTCGAATGGAATCGCATCGGGCCGGGCACGGTTACCGAGAAGAATTCCGCCAGGTTCAGGTTTCGGCTTGAACGCATCTTCCCCAGGGGCACAGGAATCAGCGGCGGGCCGATTTGCGTTTCATTCCAGACTTCGGTCGTTTCCCAGAGAACACCCCGGAACAACGCTGCCAGCGGCCCGGACATTGGCGGAATCACCGATTGCGACGGCAATCCCGTGAGTATTTCTAACGCAGACAGCAGGGCCGCCGGCGGTTTCCTGTTTCCGGCGGGGCGGCAAACCGCCGATTTGAGTATTCCCGTGCTCTTTGACGGTCTGGACGAGGTCGGGAATGAAGAATTGGTGGTGGAGATTACCGGCGTCACCAGGCGGGCCGGCACAGGCCTGGTATTTCCCCCCGGCAGGACGGCCAACCGCACCATTCGCGTGTTCATCGCCAATTTCAACAACGCTCACAACTTCGCCTTCACCACCCCGACCGCCGTCATCGGCGAAGGTGCGCCCGCCGCCATTTACACCGTTACCCGCACCGGCCCCGACATCAGCGACGGCTCCACGCTGACCATCACCTGGGCCTACGCCGCAGGCGACCCGGCCCCGGCTGCCAACGATTTCACGGGCGGCGCCGTTCCAGCCGGCGGCATGCTGGAATTCACCGGCTCGGACACCAGCAAGACCTTTTCAATCGCCGTTGCCGATGACAATTTGAACGAGCCTGACGAGCGGTTCACACTTATCCTCAGCGTTGCGGATTTGGAAGCCGCCAACGCCGCAGGCGGCGCCACCGTGCCCGGCGCACACACCGTTGCCATCAACGACGACGACCCGATTGCCGTCACAGTTGCCGCCGACACCGCTGTCAGCGAGGGCGATGACGCCGTGGTCAATGTGAATCTCGGCGCGATTCCGACCCGGGAGATTCGTATTGCATACAGCACCCAAATCACCGCCACCGCCGCCACCGATGATGTGGACGCCACGCTCAGCGGGGCGGGCGCGGATTTGGGAACCTTCACCGACTCCATCACCATCGCCGCCAACACCAACCCGCCGATTGGTTCGCTGACCATTCCGATTGTCAGCGACAATCTGAACGAAGCGGCGGAGACTTTCGTCGTCAATACACTGGCCGGCAGCATCACCGGCGCGTACAGCACGGCGACAGTGGCAAGCGGCGGCACGCAGACCTTCACGATTGCCGAAAGCGACCCGATGACATACAGCATCGTCCGCGCGGACGACAGCGGCGCGGTGAACGAGGGCCTTCGGGTTGATTTCATCGTCGCCCTGAGCGGCGCATCCAGCGGTTCGGCGGCGGACATTGAAGTGCCTTACAGCGTAACCGGCAGCGGCGCATACAATGTCGCCGCCGACGACCAGAGCGGCACGGCTGCCATCATGGCCGGCAGCACCGCCGCGATGATTACCCTCGCCCTGCCGCGCAGCGGCACGCTTGGCGACAGCGACCCCAACCAGACGCTGACCGTCACCCTCGGCGAAACACCGACTGTGGGCGCCGGCGGCGGCAGCGTTGCCCGCGCCGCCGGCGCCGGCCAGAGCGCGCAGGCGGAGGTGAATTTTGTGGATGTCTCGCATATTTTCAGGCTGGGAAGCCCGGCCACCGGCATTGACGAGACCGACGCCGACACCGACACCATTTACACGATGACCCGCGCCGGCCCGGACATCATGAGCGGCAATGACCTGCAAATTGCATGGGCGGTAACTGCGGGCACCGCCGTGGCCGCCGATTTCAGCGGTGGCGGTTTGCCGCGCGGCACGCTGACTTTCAGCGGCGGCAAAGACACAGACACCTTTGCCATCGGCATTGCGGGCGACAACCTGAACGAATCCAGCGAGACCTTCACCATCCTCTTCAATGTGCACCCGTCCGCCGCCGCCGCCGTTGTTACCGAAGGCGGCGTCCTTGTGCCGAGCACGCACACCGTTGCGATTGCCGACGACGACCCGATTGCCGTCCGCGTTACCGCCACCAGCGCCGTCAGCGAGGGCGGCGATGCGGTGGTTAATGTGAACCTCGGCGCGATTCCGGGCAGAGACATCCGGATAACCTGGGCCGGCCAGGTTACCGCCACCGCCGCCACCGGTGATGTGGACGCCGTTCTCTCCGGCGCGGGCGCGGATCTGGGAACCTTCACCGACTCCATCACCATCGCCGCCAACACCAACCCGCCGATTGGTTCGCTGGCTATTCCCATCGTCAGCGACAATCTGAATGAAGCGGCGGAGACTTTCGTTGTCAATACGCCGGCCAACAACATCACCGGCGCGCACGGCGCGGCTGCAGTGACAAGCGGCGGCGCGCAGACTTTCACGATTGCCGAGAGCGACCCGGTTACATACGGCATTGCCCGCGTTGGCGCCGGGCCGGTGGACGAAGCCGGGATGGTTGATTTCATCGTTGCCCTGAGCGGCGCTTCCTCCGGTTCGGTGGCGGACATTGAGGTGTCTTACAGCGTAACCGGCAGCGGCGATTACAATGTCGCCGCCGACGACCGAAGCGGCATGGTTGTCATCGCCGCCGGCACGACTGCCGCCGCCCTCACGCTTGCGCTGCCGCGCAGCGATTCGCTTGGCGACGACGCCCCCGACCAGACGCTGACTGTTGCCCTCGGCGAACCGCCGAGCGTGGGCGCAGGCGCCGGCAGCGTTACCCGCGCCGCCGACGCCGCCGACCATCGCGCGCAGGTGGCGGTGAATTTCGTGGACGCCGACCGCGCCTTCAGCGTCTCCGTGGACAACGCCGCCGCCGACGAAGGCGACACCGTGGTCTTCACCGTTGCCCTCGCCGGAAACGCGCCCGGCCCGGCGGCGACCGTGGACTGGGCCATCGGTGGCGCCGGCATCACCACCGCCGACTACACCGTCAGCGGCGCCGACACCGACGGCGCCCTGAGTTTCAACGCCACCGGCAGCCAGACCATCCGCGTCGCCATCAACGACGACGTCCTGAGCGAGGCCGCCGAAACATTGACCTTCACACTCAGCAACCCCGGCGGCGGCGGCGCCGGCATCACCGGCATCAGCCTTCCCGCCGCCGTTGCCGTAACCATCGGCGAGAGTGACCACCCGGTGACTTTGCAGATTACCGTGCCGCCTCGCGGCGTCTTTGGCTTCTTTGAGGGGGTGTCTAACAACAACAAATTCACGGTCAGTTTCCCCGAGAGAGTCGTTACCACCGCTCCGGTGGAAGTGGATTGGGCCTTTTCCTTTCCCCCTGTGACGACACAAGGTTCGGCGTCATCTGCCGATTTTTCCGCCACCAACGGCACGGCCAGCATTCCCGCCGGACAGCGCACGGTGGATATACCCCTCAACATCGTCAACGAAAATGTGAACGAGGCGGATGAATATTTCATCATTACCCTCAGCAACCCCCGTGGCGGCGGCGCAATTGCCGTGCCGGGTCTGCACGCCGGGTTGTTCTCGGTAACAGACTTCATTGGCGGCAACGATGGATCCCGCGTCCAATTCATTGAAAGCCAACAAAGCCAACGCGGCACGGTGGCCCGGAGGACGGTGAGCGAGGGCAGATATATTGAGTTTGAGGTTGAACACATTGTCCGTGGCGGATTACGGGGAATCAGCGACGGAGCGATTTGCGCCGGATTTGATGTGAGCGTCTTTTCGCAGCAAACGCCCGCCAACACCGACAGAAGCGGTCCGGATATCGCCGGCGTCACCGACTGCGACGGCGCGCCCGTCAGTATTTCGGACGCCCTCAGCCTGGCCTCCGGCGGCGTTCTGATTCCGGCGGGGCGGCAAACCGCCAGGTTCAGAATTCTCGCGCGCTTTGATGACCTGGACGAAGGCGGGAATGAAGAACTGGTTGTGGAGTTGACCGGCGCCACCCCGCGCGTGGGCGCGACCACGGTCAATCTCTACTCCAATCAACCCCGCCGTGAAGCCCGGGCGAACATCGCCAATGTCTCCGCTGATCACATCATCGCCTTTACCAACCCGGTCACCGGCATCGGCGAGGGCGCGTCCGCCACCTACACGGTGCAACGCACCGGCCCCGCCATCGCCGACGGCTCCACGCTGACCATTACCTGGGCTTACGCCGCAGGCAATCCGGCCCCGGCTGCCGCCGATTTCATCGGCGGCGCCGTTCCGCCCGGCGGCACGCTGGAATTCACCGGTTCGGAAACCGACAAGACTTTTTCAATCAGCGTTGCGGACGACAACCTGAACGAGGCTGACGAGCGCTTCACCCTCGCCCTCGGCATCGCCCCGGCCCACCGGGCCGCCGCCACCGCCGCCGGCGGCGCCATCGTGCCCCCCGATGCGCACGGCGTTACCATCACCGACAACGACCCGGTTACTTACAGCATCGCCCGCACGGACGGCGCCGAGCCGGTGAACGCGGGCGAGTCGGTTGATTTCATCGTTGCCCTGAGCGGCGCATCCAGCGGCTCGGCGGCGGACATTGAGGTGCCTTACAGCGTAACCGGCAGCGGCGATTACAATGTCGCCGCAGGCGACCGGAGCGGCGCCGTTGTCATCATGGCCGGCAGCACCACCGCCGCCCTCACGCTTGCCCTGCCGCGCAGCGGTTCGACCGGCGCCGGCGACCCCGAACAGACGCTGGCCGTTACCCTCGGCGAAACACCGACCGTGGGCGCCGGCGGCGGCAGCGTCACCCGCGCCGTTGCCGCCGCCGACTATCGCGTGCAGGTGCCGGTGAATACCCGGGTGGGCATGCCGGTGCGGATTCGCGTCTTCCTCGAAGGCGCCGTTATTCCCTGACCGGACGGCGGTTGTAGTCACCGGTATTGGCGTTGGCATTGCTGCCGGGGCAGGCGGCGGCCAATTCAGGAAAAACACGGGCGGGCGGGGCGTTCAGAAACCTTTGTCATGCTTTTCATTGGCCGTGTGATATGGTGTAGTATGCTGGCGTTGCGGTTACGAGGCACCCCGCTGGGCAGCCGCAGTTGAATATCAACGATGATTTACTGTCGGGAGGCAGAAAAATGGAAAAACAACCAATGAAACAACCCTCTATGGAGGGGGGCAGGTCTCTTCAGACCAGGCCCGGCATCTCCATTCCCCTGAGCAATGAAATCGCAGCCGTCTTTATCGGGCAGGGGCTGACGCATCCGGACACAAAGCTGGAAGCACGCGCCGAGGCCGAGGGGAAACTGGCGCAATTTGAGAACTTCAAGGTGGTTTATGCACAAAACACCGCCGATGAAATGAATGTCGTCGTGCCGTATTTTCCGGAACTGGAGTGCGAGATGGAAAAAATAACCGAGCAGCAACTGGATGAAATCGCCGGCGGTGAAGTCGTCATCTTTGTCGGTTCTGTAGGGATCTTTTTTGCGAAAATTGGCGTTATGCTGGGCGTTGGCTCCCTGACAGTTGGCGTAAGTGCTGCAGCGACAACAGGTTTAACAACTGTAACCACCGTCTTGGCGGGCGTGGCGGCTGTTGGCCTGATTGCCGGGAACGTCGCCCTTGGTGTGTCGGCTGTTGCCACCGGCGTCGGTGTGGGCATCGCCGCCGCAGTGGGCGCTTTTGACGGCGGCGGCAGCGGCGTCAGCGTCGGCCACGCCAGTTAAGGGCATTACGGGCATTTTGCCGGCGGCGGCAATGTCAATGCCGGCTTCGCCGGCAAGGGTTGCCACCCGCTAACCGCAAGCACGCCAAAACAACCCCGCCCAAAGGCCGCGCTCCCGCCGGAAGCGCGGCCTTTTTATTGCCTGCCGTTCGCCGGGCGCAGCGGGCTGGGAACGCCCGCACCGGCATTGGCGGGCAGAACCGCGAAAAACCAATGCGGGCGGGGCGTTCAGAAACCTTTGTCATGCTTTTCATTGGTCGGGCGATGTGGTGTAATATGATGGCGTTGCGGTTGCGAGGCCACCCCGCCGGGCAGCCGCAGTTGGATTAACGATAATTTGCTGCACAGGAGGCAGAGTGCACAGGAGGCAGAGAATGAACACACAATCAACGAACACCCCTCGTGGGGGGAGGGAGTCTCTTCAGACCAGGCCCGGCGTCTCCATCCCGCTGAGCAATGAAATTGCAGCCGTCATTATCGGGCAGGGGCTGACGCATCCGGACACAAAGCCGGAAGCACGCGCCGAGGCCGAGGGGAAACTGGCTCAATTTGACAAGTTCAAGGTGGTTTATAAACAAAACACCGCCGATGAAATGAATGTCGTCGTGCCGCACTTTCCGGAACTGGAGCGCGAGTTGGAAAAAATAACCGAGAAGCAACTGGAGGAAATCGCCGGTGGTGAAATCGCCATCTCGCTCGGAGCTGTGGGACTCTTTTTTGCGAAAATCGGTGCCATGCTGGGCGCCGGCTCCGTGACGTCGGTTTTTATGGTTGGCGCTACCACAGCAGGTATGGTAACCTATGGTACGGTAACCGGCGTCATGGCGGGCGTGGCGGCTGTTGGCCTGGTTGCCGGAACAATCACCGGTGTTGTCGCGGGTGCGGCCGCCGGCGTCGGCGTCGGCATCGCCGCCGCAGTGGGCGCTTTTGACAGCAGCAGCAGCACCGTCAACGTCGGCCACGCCAGTTAAGGCTGGCCCATACCAGTCGCAAGCCCGCCAAAACAACCCCGCCCAAAGGCCGCGCTCCCCGCCGGAAGCGCGGCCTTTTTATTGCCTGCCGTTCGCCGGGCGCAGCGGGCTGGGAACGCCCGCACCGGCATTGGCGGACAGAACCGCGAAAAACCAATGCGGGCGGGGGCGTTCAGAAACCTTTGTCATGCTTTTCATCGGGGGTGAGCTGTGGTGTAGTATGATGGCGTTGCGGTTGCGGGCCACCCCGCCCGGCAGCCGCAGTTGAAACAATGATAATTTACTGTGAAGGAGGCAGAAAATGGACACACAGTCGGCGAACAGCCCTCGTGGGGGGATGGTGAAGTCTCTCCAGACCAAACCCGGCGTCTCCATCCCGCTGAGCAATGAAATTGCAGCCGTCATTATCGGGCAGAGCCTGACGCATCCGGACACGACGCCGGAAGCACGCGCCGAGGCCGAGGAGAAACTGACGCAATTTGAAAATTTCAAGGTGGTTTATGCACAAAACACCGCCGATGAAATGAATGTCGTCGTGCCGTACTTTCCGGAACTGGAGTGCGAGTTGGAAAGAATAACCGAGAAGCAACTGGAGGAAATCGCCGGTGGTGAAATCCTGATATCGGTCGGGACTGTGGGACTCTTTTTTGCGAAAATCGGCGCCATGCTGGGCGTTGGAACCGGCTCAGTGTTTGTTGGCTTTGCAGCATTAGGGAGCAGCACTGGCGCCATGGCTACATTGACCGGCGTCATGGCGGGCGTGGCGGCTGTTGGCCTGGTTGCCGGAACAATCACCGGTGTTGTCGCGGGTGCGGCCGCCGGCGTCGGCGTCGGCATCGCCGCCGCAGTGGGCGCTTTTGACAGCAGCAGCAGCACCGTCAACGTCGGCCACGCCAGTTAAGGCTGGCCCATACCAGTCGCAAGCCCGCCAAAACAACCCCGCCCAAAGGCCGCGCTCCCGCCGGAAGCGCGGCCTTTTTTTATTCAAGTTTATACGGGCTTGCCGCCGGGTTCACTACTGTTGGCTGATGGCGATATACTTTGCTGGCAGGAGGAATCACCATGAATAAAGAAGACACTTTCCCATTTGCCTGACTCGGTGCTCCGGGCAAACACACAATGCGGGAAGGCGGGGTGCGTTATGCTTTGCCCTCGCCGTCAAGTTCATCGGCGGCCTGATAAATCATAATCAGGTTGCCGCATGTGTCGTCAAACACGGCGGTTATTACATCGCCGCATAACGCCGGGCCGGCGCGAAACGAGACGCCTTGCGCCTTCAATCTCGCGTATTCGGACTCGACATGATCCACCAAAAACGCGGTCAGCGGAATACCCTCGTCATAAAGCGCCCGCTTGTACGCCCGGGTCGCCGGATGCTCGCCGCTGGGCTCCAGTATCAACTCGGCACCGTGCGGTTCATCGGGCGACACCACGGTCACATACCGCGTATCGCCCATCGGGATATCGCGCTTTTTGACAAAGCCCAGCACATCCACATAAAACGCCAGCGCCTTGTCCAAATCGGAAACAGGGACGCTTTCCAGTTTGATTTTCATTGCTGTTGGTTCTCAGGTGTCAACTGCCGCTTATGGCTGCCGTGCGTCGCCCGTTCCAACTCCGCCAATACGCACCGCCCGCACCAACATCCGCTGGCGCACGCGCCCGTCGTCAAGTCTCTCTATTTTCAGGGGCAGGTAATGGTGTTCGGGGCTTAGCCACAGCACGCGGTCGGTTTTGCCGCGGCGGATTCTTTCGATGCGGATGGTGTGGAAGCGTCCGAGGGCGGTTTCGATGGTTTCGGTTCCGGCGCCGGCAAAGCGCCGGGTTTTGAGTTTGCCGTTGGACAGCAGGCGGTAGGTGCGGTCGAACGGCTCGGCGCGTGCGGCGGCGGCGTCTTCTATCAGTTGCAGTTGCAGCGTGTTTTCATCCATAAGGCCGTCTTCAAGCGGCAGTTCGTAAGTCTTGCCTTCTTTCTCGACCGCCGCGAGGCGCCGTTGCCAATCAAACAGCAGGTGTTGTGTTCTGGCGGGGCGGTTCTTGATGCGGTAGTCGTATTCCAGCGGGCGCAGGCGCGCGCCGTCGCGGCGGATGCGCGACCAGGTTGTCAGCGCCGGGCTGAGCAAACTGGTGATAACGCCTTGCGGCGTGGTGGCGTTGTGATACAGGATTTCGCCGTTTTCGGCGGAGACGGTGATGCGGATGTTGCCGACAATCATGTTCGGCAGGCCGACCGCGTATTGCGCGCTGAAACCGGTGTCGGCAAGGCCGCCGGCGTGCGCGGCGGCGGCGATGCACAGCAGAATGCCGGCCAGCGGCGCTCTCCACAACGCCGCCCGTGCCACCGGCGTTGTTTGTGCGCGGCGTGGCGCCGGTGATGTTGCCGGCGTCATTGCGCGGCGCGGTGTTTGCGGCACTGCCGATGTCATTCTTTCGGTGCGCGTTGTATTGTTTGCGGCATTGCCGGCGTCATTATTGTTTCAGTGCTGCGCGCAGCGCCTGCGGCATTGCCGGTGTTATTCCTTTTGCGCCTGCCGCACATCACTTTGGTACGCCTTCCATGCCGGGCGGCGGCACAGGCCCTCGCAGGTGCAGTGTTTGCATGCGCTTTTTTCCTCGCCCCATGCGGGCAGCGGGGCGCCGTTGATGAAGTCGCGGTGCATTGCCAGCAGGCGTTCGCGTGCGTTGTCGCGGCATTGATTGAGTGCGCCGCCCTTGCGTTCCAGGTGTTTCTTCTCGCGCCCCAGCCCCAGGTAAAGAACAGTGTGTGCGTCTTCTTCCAGCAGCGCGTAGTGCGACAGTTGAACATCCTCGCCCTTGTCAATCTCGCCCGGCCCCGGCAGTTTTCCGCTTTTGTAGTCCACCACCTGGCGGCCCGACGATGCGGCGGCCACCAGGTCGAGTTTGCCGCCGATGGCCGGGCCGCCGTCCAGCGTTTTCTGTTGTTCGTGCTCGGTTTCAAGCGCCGGCGACGGCTCCGCACCGAAGCGCCGGATCATCCAGCGCACATAGTATTCAACGGCGTCCAGCGCCTCGGCGTGCAGGTGGCGGTTGGCGCGGTTGGCGCCGGCGGCTTCGGCGAAGACGGCTTTTACGATGTCGCGCGCAAGGGTCAGCGCGTCTTCAAGGTGCGTGTTTGTCCACGGCTTGTTCAGCGGCCCCGGCAGGCCGGGCAGGTCGGTGTTCAGCGCTTGCAGGCAGCGGTGCAGTTGTGTGCCGTATTCCGCCGGTTTCCAGTAATCGCCGCTTTCGCGCCGCTCGCGGATTCGCAGGCCGTAGCGCACGAAGAAACGGTACGGGCATTCCATCAGCGTTTTGTGCGCCGACGCGCTGAGAGCCTTGGGCCACGCATCGGGCGGCGCCGCCGGCGCCGGCCTGGTTTGCAGTCGCACTTCAAGGCCGCAGTTGGGCGCGGCATTTGCGCCGTTCGCGCCGTTCGCGCCGTTCGCGGATGACGCCGTTTGCGGAAGACGCCGCGCGCGGTCTGCCAGCGCTTCATCGTCAAGACCGCCGCCGTAGGCGAGGCGGTGAAAGTCGTTGATGGCGCTCAGCCACGGCGACGGTTCAACGGCGCGGTCGCCGGCGTTTTGCTGGCAACTCAGCACGACGGCGCCGGTGCTTTCAAGCAGGCGCCGGAACAGGTGAAACTGAAACGCCTCGCGCATCTCGCGCGTTTCAAGGCCGAGTTCGCGGCGGATTTTCTCGTCCACAAGGCCGGGGCGTGGCGGCGCCGGCAGGTGCTGTTTGTCGAGCGAGACGACGGCCAGCGCGTCAAACCGCGCCAGACGGCTTTGGCGCAGGTTCATCAGCGCGACGCCGCTGTCCGGCGCCGGCGGGATGAAGTTGGCGCTTTCCAGGTTGTGCGAAAGCCAGTTGCGCCATGCGCGGAAGGGGCCGCGCGCGGTCTGCGCGGCGGCGGCGTCGCGGGTTTGTTCCAGTTCTTTCAGCAGGCGTTCGCCGGCGGCGTCGGCGCGGAATTTTTGCGTCATGCCGAGCGCGTCCATCGCCGCCGACAGGCGTTCGTCGTATTCGGCGAATGGGCGTTCGGCGTGTTCCGCGCCTTTGGCGCGGTCGCGGTCGCCGGGCGCGGCGAGTTCGCGCAGGCCGGCGGTGATGCCGGCGATGTGCCGCGCGAGCGCCGCGTCGTCTTCGCCGCCGCGTTGTTCGCGCAGGCGGCTGAGCCAGTCGCTGGTTGTTCGCGGCGGGCGCTCCCATTTGAACATTGCATCCTCAATGCGCCACGCCGCCGCGGGCGCGTGTTTGCAGACGGCGGCATAGTCGCACCACGGCGAGCGCATCAGCGCCAGTATTTCGCGCGCCGCGCAGTCGGCGTCCGCCGCTTGCAGCAGGCTGTGCAGCGCGCCGGCGCTGCTGGTGGTGGACAGTTCCCAGCCGGAGGCGTCGTAGAGCGACAGGCGGTGGCGTTCAAACACCGCGCGCAGGCGGCGCGTCAGCCGCCGGTCGAGGCTGACGATGCCGACGGTCTTGCCTTCGGCAAGCCATTGGCGCACCGCCAGATAAACGCCCCAGGCGTGTTCCTCCAGCGTGCGCGGCCTGAAGATGCGCAGCCGCCGCGTAAGCGGGCTTGCCGGAAAACGGCGCGAGGTTTCGCGTGCGCGTTCGGCCAGCGGCGTGTCATTTGTGCAGAAGATTTGGTCGAGCATGGCCGACAGGTTGCCGGCGTTGTTGCTGTCGCCATTGCCGTTATTGGCGCTGTCATCGTTGCCGCTGTTGCTGTTATTGCTGCTGGCGTTGCCGTTGTCACTGCTGCCGCTGTTCGCCGACGCCGGTGGTGTTTCGCCCGTCACATCCTTCAGCATGGCGACGGCGGGCGCGGGGTAGCGGGGGGTGGGCGATTGTTTGTTGTCCGGCCCGGCGGTCGGCTCGCCGTCCGCCACGGCGGCTGACAAGTCGGCGTTGACCAGCAGCGTCAGGCGGCCTTCTTCGTGCAGTTTGCGCGCCCACACGGTTTGGCACGGCGTCAGCCGGTCGTGGCCGCACAGGTAGGCGTGTTCGCCGTCGTCCAGCAGGCCGCCGCGCAGCAGTTCGCCGCGGTATGCGGCGCCGGCGTCGGTGAAGTCTCCGGCATCACTGTCATTGTCAAACAGTTCGCGCCAGGCGCGCCACAGCGTCAGCAGCATTTCCGTCTCGGCGCTCCAGACCTGGCGGTCAAGGCGCGCCAGATGGTCTTCAAGGAGTTTGCCGCCGGCCTTGCGCGCCTCGTCGAGTTCGCTGACTTCATCAAAGAAACGCAGCAACTCGCCGGCCAGTTGCCAGACGCTGCCCGGCGGAAACAGGCCGGGGTGTTCTTCCAGCGCGCCGGCCAGCAGCAGTTTCAGTTCGTGCGGTTTCGGCATCTTGCGCGCGTGCATGAACCGCTGCATAAACAATTGCCGCGGCGTCGAGATGACCGGCGCAATCAGCGCGTCGTGGCCGCGTTCGCGCGCGCCTTCCAGCAGGCGGTTTCGCAGTTCAACAAACTGCGGCTTGATGTGGTGCAGCGCCTCGGGCAGCAGAATGACGGCGGCGCCCAGGTCGGGCAGCCGCTCGTTGAAGTCGGCGAGAACCGCTTCGGCGCACGCCGCCGCCGCGTCGCGGCGGCACGGGACAACGAGACAGGGCAAGGCGGGTCAGCGTTCGAGCAGTTTCAGTTTGTCCGGCTTGCCGCGCCATTCGTCGGCGTCGGGCGGCGGGTCTTTCTTGACGGTGATGACCGGCCACTCCTGCGACAATTCGGCGTTGAGTGCAAGCAGGTGGTGCTGGTCTTCCTCGATGGCGTCTTCCGGAACAATCGCCTCGATCGGGCATTCCGGTTCGCACAGCGAGCAGTCAATGCACTCTTCCGGGTCAATGACCAGGAAGTTGGGGCCTTCGTGGAAGCAGTCCACCGGGCAGACTTCAACGCAGTCGGTGTATTTGCACTTGATGCAGTTTTCTGTCACTACAAAAGTCATTGTGGTTCCTGTCGCGGCGCTCCGGCGCCGTTCGGCATTTATTGTAATGGCAATGGCGGCGGCTGTGGTAAATTGACCGGATGCGCCCGGTTTCATTTGAGGACAGCCCCCCGGCGGTGCCGACGCCGCAAGACCGGCGCACGCCGCCGGCAAACGGCCTGCGCGGGCGGCGGGCATGAACGCGCGCCGTGGCCGCCTGTTTGTCGTCTCCGCGCCTTCGGGCGCCGGCAAGACCAGCCTGCTGGCGCATCTGCTGGACGGCGGCGGGCGCCTGAAACTGTCGGTTTCGCACACGACGAGGCCGGGGCGCAAGGGCGAGGTGGACGGGCGCGATTATCATTTTGTGGACGCCGCCACTTTTGCGCGGATGGCGCGCGACGGCGACTTTCTTGAGCACGCCAGGGTGTATGATTACGACTACGGCACTTCCCGCCGGTTTGTCGAGAGCGAACTTGCGCGCGGATATGATATTGTACTGGAGATAGACTGGCAGGGCGCGAGGCAGGTGATGAGCCGCATGAAAGAAGGCGTCTCGGTTTTTATCCTGCCGCCGTCGGAGCGCGCCTTGCGCGAACGGCTGACACGCCGCAACCTCGACACCCGGCAGGTCATCGAGCGGCGCATGGAGGAGGCAATGAGGGAAATGAGTCACTGCAACGAGTTTGACCACATCGTCGTCAACGACGACTTCGACCGCGCCTGCGGCGACCTGCGGCGCATTCTCGACGGGCGCGAACCGGACGCCGGCGCGCACGCGCGTCTCGGGCGCACGCTGCAATCACTGGGGCTGGAGGCGCCGCGCCGATGACGCCGGACAGGGACGAAGTCATCCGCGTTACGCCGTCCGCCGCCGCGCAAATCAGGAAATCGGCGGAGCAGGGCAATGTGCGCGACTGGCCGCTGCGAATCGCCGTGCAGCGCCTGGAAGACGACAGTTTTCACTATATGATGGGCTTTGACGCCGCCGTTCACGAGGACGACCTGTCGTTCACAAGCGGCGATGTGTCGCTGATTGTGTCGAGCGAGATGCTGAGGCTTTTGAAGGACATGACACTGGATTATGTGGAACTGGAAGAGGGGCGGTTCCACTTTATTTTCCTGAATCCGAACGACCCGGCCTGGGTGCCCCCGGCTGAAACGCAATAGGCGCCGCCTGCCGTCGGGACCGCTGGATGAAAACGATGTCGAGTGTTTTGCAGGAATCGGCGGCGCGGTTCGCGCGCAAGCCGGGCGCGCGCGCCTTCTTCGGGCGGCTGGCCGGCGCGCGTTCGTGCCGCCGCATCGTCGCCGCTTTCGCGGCGCTGGCGGCGTCGCTGGCCGCGCTGCTGGCGGCGCAGTTGCAGCCCGGTTACTTTCCGGCGGGCGCCGCGGCGTGGCTGTGGCTGCCGGTGGTTGTTTGTCTGGCGGCGACGGCGTGGTATCTGCACCTTGACCTGATTGAGCCGTCGCGCCATCTGCACGCCTGGCTGCAACGGGTGCACGCCGGGGATCTGGCGGCGCGGCTGCCGCAACTCGGCGGCAGCAGTTTTGCCGGCCTGTGCGACGACCTCAACACCTTCTGCAACATGCTGGAGGCGCAGTCGCGCGACACCGAAAGCCAGTTGCAACGCCACGCCGGGCACCTGACCGAGAAGACGCGCTCGCTGGCGCTGCTCTACCGCTTCGCCGCGAGCCTTACCGGGTCGCACAATCTTGACGAACTGCTGGCGCAGGTGCTGGCCGGGCTTGAGGATATCTACGGCATTGACGCCGTCGTCATCCGGCTGCGCCTGGCCGACGGCGGCATGCAGTTGCTGGCGAGTTCCGGCCTGCCGCCGGACAGCCCGCAACTCGTCAAGCGCCTTGACGGCGGCAGCGAGTGGCTGCAAACATCGGAGGCCGGGCGCCGGGTGGTGGTGCCGATGCAATACCACGGCGAGACGCTCGGCGCGTGCATTCTGCACCTTGACGCCGAAACCTTCGCCAACCGCGCGCATCTGCGCGACCTGTTCGCCGGCATCAGCCGCCACTTGGGGATGGCCATTGAGAAGATGCGCCTTGACCGCGAGCGCGAGCGGCTGTCCATCGTCGAGGAGCGCACCCACCTCGCCCACGAACTGCACGATTCGCTGGCGCAGACGATTGCCGGCCTGCGTTTTCAGATTGGCGCGCTGGCGCAGACGCTGGACGGCGGCGCTGAACCCGTGCGCCGGGTGCTGGCGCAGATGGAGAATTCGATAGACGAGGCCAATCTGGAGGTGCGCGAGTTGGTGCGCCATTTTCGCGCGCCGGTCGAGAAGGGCAGTTTGCTTCAGTCGGTGCGCAAGGTTGTCGAGCGTTTTCGCTACGACAACCCCGGCGTCAAGGTGTTCTTTCAGGAGGAGTGGCCGGGCGTTGTGCTGCCGGACCAGCACGAACTGAACATCCTGCGCATTGTGCAGGAGGCGCTGATGAATGTCCGCAAGCACAGCCGCGCCGATTTTGTCCGGATTCTGATGCGCGGGCGCAACGGCCATTACCGCGTGCTGATCGAGGACAACGGCGTCGGCGCCGCCGCCCGCCCGGCGGCGGACGGCGGCGAGCATGTCGGCCTTGAGGTGATGCGCGAGCGCGCGCGGCGCATCGGCGGCGAACTGGATGTCAACAGCGAGCCGGGGGAGGGCATGCGCGTTGCGGCCACCTTTGACTATCCGGGGGGCGCGGGATAATGCCGGACTTGTCCGTCGTCATCATTGACGACCACAAACTGTTCCGCGACGGCCTCGAGGCGCTGCTGACGCAGCGCGGCATCCAGGTCGCGGCGTCGCTCGGCGAGGGCCTGCGCGGCATTGAACTGGCGCAGAAGGAGCGGCCCGATGTGCTGCTGGTGGATGTTCGCATGCCCGATGTGGACGGCATTGAAATACTCGAGATGCTGCAAGAACAGGATTTCTCCAGCGCCGTCGTCATGCTGACCACCAGCGAGGACCCCGCCGACCTGGCCGGCGCGATGATGCGCGGCGCGAAGGGCTACTTGATGAAGGACATCGCGCCCGACGACCTGGTGGCGGCGCTGCACAGCGTGGTGGAGGGCGAGACCGTCGTCGCGCCGTCGCTGCGCGAGGCATATGAGAAACTCGACATGAAAAAACTGCCGCCGCTGCGCTGCGGCGAACTGGTCAGCAAATTGACGCCGCGCGAGCGCGAGGTGCTGGCGCTGCTGGTCGAGGGGCAGAGCAACAAGTTGATCGCCTCCGCCCTGGATATTTCCGCCGGCACCGTCAAACTGCATGTCAACACCATTTTGCGGAAACTCGGCGTGCATTCGCGTGTCGAGGCCGCGATGATTGAGGTTGAACGCGGCATCCGCAAGGGGCGCTGAGAGCCGCTTCCGTTTGGCCGTTCGGTGTGATGAAACGCAGCGTCAAGATTAATTTCAAGGGTTTCTGGGGCCTGCGCCTGGAAGAAAGCCCTTTCTACAAACTGCTTTCAAAGCGTTTTGACCTGGAGATTTCCGACAACCCGGATTTTCTGATTTACACCGACGGCTATCTGGAGAAGAGGAAATACCAGGACTGCGTCCGCATTTTCTACACCGGCGAGAACACCAGGCCGGATTTTTACGACTGCGATTACGCCTTCACTTTCGACCTGGCGATGACCCGCAGGCACTACCGCCTGCCGCTGTACCGGTTTTACGGCGACTATGACCGGCTGAAGCAACCGAAGGACCCGGAGCGCATTCTCGCGCAGAAAAGCGGGTTCTGCTATTTTCTGTATTCCCACATAACGCCGGAGAGGGAGGATTTTTTCAACCGCATGCTGGCCTACAAGATGGTGGACTCCGGCGGCAGGTTTCTGAACACGCTGGGCCATCTTGTGCCCAAGGATTCGGCGCAGGAGGCGGACTTCAGGCGGCGCTACAAATTCGCCATCGTCTTCGAGAACTCCTGCCACCCGGGCTACACGACGGAAAAGATTTATCATGCGATGATTGACAATGTCGTGCCGATTTACTGGGGCAATCCGCGGATTGCGCACGACTTCAACCCGAAGTCGTTCATCAACTGCCACGAGTACGACGACTTCAGCCAGGTTGTTGACAAGGTCATCGAGATGGACAACGACGACGATTTGTACAAATCCTGTCTCGCGCAACCCTGGCTGAACGACGGCCGCGGCCTGGACTACCTGTCGGACGACAGTCTGCTGGCGCGCTTTGAGGAGATTTTTTCCAACCCGGAGCCGATACGCTACCGCCGGGCGCCGCCGCTGACCGCCCTTCCGCTGTCGGTCCGTTTCAGCCGGGCGGTTCACGACAAACTGAGGCCGAACCCGATGTTTGCGCCGATGCTGCTGAGGCTGATTCGGTGGCGCAACCGCTGGTGACCGCGCCTCAGCCGCGCCCGCCGGCGTAGTGTTTGCGGTCGCCGCGCCGCGCGCCGGCGCGCTGCACGACAACGCCCTTGATTGCGCCGGTGCCGGCGATGGCGATGCTTTCGTAGCCGGGGTTCAGCGGTTTCAGCAGATGCCGCCCGTTTTCGACGATGAACTGCCGGAAGATGTATTCGCCGCCGGCCTGCGCGATGACATATGAGCCGCTTTCAAACGCGCCGCCGGGTTCAATGACGATGATGGAGCCGTCCGGGAATTCGGGCGCCATGCTGTCGCCCAGCACGCGCAGCGCGTAAGGTTCGCTCGCGGCGCAGCCGGCATCGTCGAGCGGTTGCAGGTGTTCCTGCCCGTGTTCTTTTGCGCTCATGCGAACAGCACCCTGTGGGCCTCCTGATGGCATCTGAACCTGGCGCTATAATACGGCATTGCAAGCCCGCGCCGCCCCGCACGATGCCCCCGCGACTGAAAACCAGATGGAACCGCGCCGATTCGCCGCGCGATTACCGCGCGACCGCCGGCGCCATCGGCGCCAACCTGTGGCGGATTGTGACCGAATGCCTGCTGAACCTGGAAAACGAGGGGTTTGAAACGCGCGACAACGCGCAGCGGCTGGACGCCATCGCCGAGTTCGCGGCTTTCGCGCTGCACCTGCTCGACCGCCACGCCCACACGAGGCTGGACGACGACGCGCGCGCGGCGCTGATTGGGGCGACGGCGCGGCGTTTCGGCGAGATCATCGAGGACAACCGCCGCGATGTTTCCGGCGGCGGCGGCCACCTGCGGCGTTTCATTGATCTGGTCAACCGGCGCGCCGACGAGTACGCCGACTGCGGTTACGACGACGACGAAGGCCCGGGCTTTACGATGAGGCGCGTGCTCGGCGGCCATATACGCGATGCGATGGGCGACAAACACCGGCAGTGGATAGCGGACTATGTCATTGACATGGAAGCGCCGGCGCTCTACAAGGCGCTGCGCCGCGCCGCTTCCATGGTTTGAGCCGCGCTCAGCCCGCCTGGCCGGCCCACGCCGAAAAGTTGTCGGCGTTTTTTTCCTCGCCGTCCTTGCGCCCGGCGTTGTAGGCGTCGCTGACGCGCTGCTCTTCGCGCGGCGGGTGGCCCAGATAGCCGCTCTGCCAGCCGAGCACATAGTCGGGGTCAACGCCCGCTTCTTCCATCCGCACCACTGCGTCCCGGTAAAATTGCTTCATTGTGGTTTCTCCTTGTTTTTGCTTGTGACTGGTTGAGCCGGATTATATTCAGCCGAGGGCCGCCTGAAAACGCCTCAGCGCCTCGCCGTCGTCCAGCCGCGCGGCGGCGGCGGCGGCGGCGTCTTTCATTGAGGCATGCTTTTGCAGGTGGGTCAGCACGATGGCGCCGCCGTAAATCAGGCAGTCGCGCGCGGCGCCCGGCGCGCCGTGCAGCGCCTCAAGGCCGGCGGCGGCGGCGTTTTGCGACAGCGCCCCGACATCCACTTCGGCGGCGATTTCATCGCCGCATTCCGCCGCCGGCGGCAAGTCGTCGGGCAGCGGCACGCCGCGCGATGTTTGCCGGATGCCGATGGCGAGCGGGTCGAGTTCGCGCATTTGCGCCTCGCCGTCGCCGCGGACTTCGTGCAGTCTGGCCGGTTGTTTCAGCGACGGCGTGATGCCGCCCTCGCTGCCGCGCACGACGGCGGCGGAATCAAAACCGGCGAATTGCGCCAGGTCGAGATAAACCGGCGGGTAGGCCTTGTGCACATAGCCGGTGATCAGGTGGGTGCTGCGGCGCCCGCGTATCGGGCCGCTCAGCACCTCGACGGTGGTCAGCAGCGGGCGCTTGACGATGCGCGTGCGCAGCGCCGCCAGGTCGTGCAGCGCCGGGCAGAAGCGACTTTGATCCACATAGGCCCAGCCGGCGTCTTGCAGTTGCGCCGCCGCCTGCTGCGCCGACAGTCCGACATCGGCGCCGGCGGCGCGCAGCACCGTGTGGTGGGTGGCGCCGTATTTCGGGCCGACGCGCTCCATGCCGTGGCTGAACGCCGGCACGCCGCACGCCGCCAGCACCGCCGGCAGGAAAGGCGCGACCGGCAGGCTGCGCAGAAAGCCGTCGTAGGGGTCGGCGATGTCCACGACCTGCTCGACGGGCGCGGTGACGGCGTCGGCGCTTTCGCGTATCGCCTGCAACACGCCGCGGTTTTCTTCCTGGGTTTCGCGCTTCATCCGCAGCGCAATCAGCAGAACCGCGGCCTGCACCGGGTCGGCGCCGTTTTCCAGGATGGACTTCATCGCCGCGCGGGCCTCCTCAAACGCGAGGTCTTTGCTGTATTCCGGGCCGGTCGCGACTTTCTGGATGCAGCGGCGCAGAATCAGGTGCGCGTCATGGTTTTCTTTCGTTTCCATTGTGCGCTATCTTATCGCAGTCGCTCCGACATTGTCTTGAACAGCGCGGTGCCGGCGGCGAGCACATTGCCGGACTTCAGGCAGTCTTCGCCGCCGTCCGGCTCGCCGACCAGGCCGCCGGCCTCGCGCACGATGACGATGCCGGCGGCGATGTCCCACGGCCTGAGGCCGAATTCCCAGAAGCCGTCGAGCCGCGCGCAGGCGACATAGGCCAGGTCGAGCGCCGCCGCCCCGGCGCGGCGGATGCCGGCGGTTTCGCCGGCGATATTGCGGAAGGTTTGCAGGTAGGCGTCAAGGTTCTGGTCGTCGCGGTACGGAAAGCCGGTGCCGATGAGCGCGTCGTCCAGGTGCTTGCGCTCTGAGGCGCGGATTTTGCGCTGGTTCAGCGTCGCGCCTTCGCCCTGGCAGGCCAGGAACAGTTCATTCTTGAACGGGTCGAAGATGGCGCCGACAACCGGCGCGCCGTGGTGCAGCAGCGCGATGGAAACGGCGCAATGGGGAAAGCCGTGGATGAAGTTGATGGTGCCGTCGAGGGGGTCAATCACCCACTGCCATTCGTCGCCGCCGGCCTTGTTGCCGGCGCCGTCATCGGCCCCGTCATCTGCACTTTCCTCGGACAGGATGGCGTGGTCCGGAAACGCGCGGCGCAACTGGCCGACGATTTCGCGCTCGCATTCCAGGTCCACATTGCTGACCGGGTCGTTGCGCCCCTTGTCGCGGGTTTTGATCTCGTGCAGGCGCCCGGCGCGGCGCATGACAATCCGCCCCGCGTCCAGCGCCGCCTTCGCGGCGGTGTTCAGATAGGCCTTCAGTTGCGCCGCTGATGGCCTCATTGCCGGCCTCGTTGTTGGTTGCGCCGCTGTTTCAGCAGTTGTTTCTTCTTGTGGCTGAAATGGTCGGCGAAAGACGCGGCCAGGCCGGTGCGCCGCAGCAGCGGCATCGCCGGGCGCGCCAGCGGCAGCAGCGCCAGCAACGGCCACGAACGGTTGAACGGCGACACCCGCCACGCCAGCGACCGTCTGAAACATTCGCCGGCCTCGCCGAAGCGCTCCAGCGCAATCATCTGCATGCCCGCCAGGCACCACAAGTTGCCCATCACCCGGCGCCGCAGTTTTTGCGGAATGTGCTCGCGCGCGCCGAAGCGCTCCAGGCAGTCTTCACGGATGCAGGCCCAACTTCGCAGATAGTCTTTGTGCCTGCGGTAGAGTTTGTCGTGGGCGTCGCCGCCGGTGAAAGTCACCGCGCAGTGCGGTACATGCAGCCATTCGCCGAGGTTGGCAAGACGCGTGAACAATTCGCTGTCGTGGCCGGTCGGCAGTGTGCCGCTGAAGCCGCCGAGTTCCCTGACGGGTTCGGCGCGAAACAGCGTGCAGGAGGCGACGCCTGCGCCTTCGGTGAAAAACCATTGCCACGGGTTTGCGGCCAGTTCGTTTTGGTGGATGAGTTCTTCCACATGGCGCACGCCGTCCGGTGTTTTCAGTTCGTAGTGCATCAGGCGGTCGGTGCTGGCCGCCACCGCGCGCGGCGATGCGGCGAGCGCGGCGGCGGTCTTCTCAAGAAAGTCCGGCGGCGGGAAGTCGTCGGAGTCGAGAAAATAGACAAACTCGCAGTCGCCCCCGCAGTCATTCCCGGAGTGGACAATTTGCGCGAGGCCGCGGTTTCTCGCGGCAGGCGCCCCCCGGTTGGTCTCCTGCACCAGCAGTTGCGTCTTGAAAGGGCGTTGTTCGCGCTGCTGCCATTGGCGTACCGCATCGGGCGTGCCGTCGTCGGATGCGTCGTCCACGACGATGAGTCGGTCGGGCGGCCGTGTCTGCGCGCCGATGTGGTCGAGCACGCGGTCAATCAGGCCGGCGCGGTTGAAGACGGGGATGATGACGGCGGTTTTCATTTGCCCGCCGGAATGCGGTTGCGCCTGGCGGGCGCGTTTTTCCGGCGGTTGCGCCGGCGTCCGGGTTGCCGCCTCATCGTTGCAGGGCGCCGCAGGCCGGGCCGGGCTTTCCGATGGCGGCAATTTTTCGGTTTTCTGTTTCAGCAACCGCCTTTTCT
Organism: Gammaproteobacteria bacterium; assembly: GCA_028817225.1. Taxonomy (NCBI): domain Bacteria; kingdom Pseudomonadati; phylum Pseudomonadota; class Gammaproteobacteria; species Gammaproteobacteria bacterium. Next base: position 33,979 of record JAPPQC010000010.1, read on the forward strand.
TGTGGCTGAAATGGTCGGCGAAAGACGCGGCCAGGCCGGTGCGCCGCAGCAGCGGCATCGCCGGGCGCGCCAGCGGCAGCAGCGCCAGCAACGGCCACGAACGGTTGAACGGCGACACCCGCCACGCCAGCGACCGTCTGAAACATTCGCCGGCCTCGCCGAAGCGCTCCAGCGCAATCATCTGCATGCCCGCCAGGCACCACAAGTTGCCCATCACCCGGCGCCGCAGTTTTTGCGGAATGTGCTCGCGCGCGCCGAAGCGCTCCAGGCAGTCTTCACGGATGCAGGCCCAACTTCGCAGATAGTCTTTGTGCCTGCGGTAGAGTTTGTCGTGGGCGTCGCCGCCGGTGAAAGTCACCGCGCAGTGCGGTACATGCAGCCATTCGCCGAGGTTGGCAAGACGCGTGAACAATTCGCTGTCGTGGCCGGTCGGCAGTGTGCCGCTGAAGCCGCCGAGTTCCCTGACGGGTTCGGCGCGAAACAGCGTGCAGGAGGCGACGCCTGCGCCTTCGGTGAAAAACCATTGCCACGGGTTTGCGGCCAGTTCGTTTTGGTGGATGAGTTCTTCCACATGGCGCACGCCGTCCGGTGTTTTCAGTTCGTAGTGCATCAGGCGGTCGGTGCTGGCCGCCACCGCGCGCGGCGATGCGGCGAGCGCGGCGGCGGTCTTCTCAAGAAAGTCCGGCGGCGGGAAGTCGTCGGAGTCGAGAAAATAGACAAACTCGCAGTCGCCCCCGCGGTTGTTCCCGGAGCGGGCAATTTGCGCGAGGCCGCGGTTTCTTGCAGTCGGCGCTCCCCGGTTGGTCTCCTGCACCAGCAGTTGCGTTTCAAAGGGGCGCTGTTCGCGCTGCTGCCATTGGCGCACGGCGTCGGGCGTGCCGTCGTCGGAGGCGTCGTCCACGACGATGAGCCGGTCGGGCGGCTGGGTCTGGGCGCCGACATGGTCGAGCGCGCGGCCAATCAGGCCGGCGCGGTTGAAGACGGGGATGATGACGGCGGTTCGGGTCATGCCGGCGACGACGACGGGGCGCCGGAAAGCGGTGTTTTCACTGGATTTCTTGCGGTGAATGGATTGTTGACCAAAATAGTCAGGTATAGTATATTACACCACACCGAGGAGGTGCCATGAGATTGACGACCAAAGGGCGCTATGCGGTCACGGCGATGACCGACCTGGCGTTGCACCAGCATGAAAACGGCGGGCGGCCCGTGTCGCTGTCCGACATCGCCAAACGCCAGAGCATTCCGCCGGCCTATCTGGGGCGGCTGTTTGCGTGCCTTCGCAGCCACGGCCTCGTTGAGAGTTGGCGCGGGCCGGGCGGCGGCTACCGGCTGGCGAGAAGCGCCGGCGAGATTTCAATCGCCGACATGATCGAGGCGGTGGACGAGCGAACCGACAACACCCGCTGCCGCGGCCAGGTCAACTGCCAGGACAACCACAAGTGCCTGACCCATGTGCTGTGGAGCGACTTGAGCCGCCGCATCGAGCATGTGCTGTCCGACATCTGCCTGTCGGATGTCGTCTCCGACGCGCAGGTGCGCGAGGTCGCCGAGCGCCAGGACGCGATGGCGAAGAACCGCGGCGGCGCGGCCACGGTGCAGTGGCACCAGCCCTGCTGACGCGGCCAACAAGCAAGAACAAGAACACGAACAAGAGGAAAACCGATGGCAAACAAAGTGAAACTGCCGATTTATCTCGACTACAGCGCGACCACGCCGGTGGACGAGCGCGTCGCCGAGAAGATGATGCACTACATGAAGGTGGGCGGCGTGTTCGGCAACCCGGCGTCGCGCAGCCACTCGTTCGGGTGGCAGGGCGAGAAGGCCGTGGACGAGGCGCGCGACCAGGTCGCGGCGCTGCTCAACGCCGACCCGCGCGAGATTGTCTGGACCAGCGGCGCGACCGAGTCCAACAACCTCGCCATCAAGGGCGCGGCGCATTTCTACGGCAAGCGCGGGCGCCACATCGTCACCGTCAAGACCGAGCACAAGGCGGTGCTCGACACCTGCCGCCAACTCGAGAAGGAAGGCTACGAGGTGACTTACCTGGAGCCGAAAGACAACGGCCTGCTCGACGCCGACGCGGTGTCGCAGGCGCTGCGCGACGACACCACGCTGCTGTCGGTGATGCATGTCAACAACGAAATCGGCGTGATTCAGGACATCGCCGCGCTCGGCGAGGTTGCGCGCGAGAAGGGCGTCGTCTTTCATGTGGACGCGGCGCAAAGCGCCGGCAAGGTGCCGATAGACCTGCAAAAGTTGCCGGTTGATTTGATGAGTTTCTCGGCGCACAAGATTTACGGCCCGAAGGGCGTCGGCGCGCTGTATGTGCGGCGCAAGCCGCGCGTGCGCGTCGAGGCGCAGATGCACGGCGGCGGCCACGAGCGCGGCATGCGCTCGGGCACGCTGGCGACGCACCAGATTGCCGGCATGGGCGCGGCCTTTGACATCGCCGCGAACGAAATGGCGAGCGAGAACGAGCGCATCCTGTCGCTCAGGAACCGCCTGTGGCAGGGCCTCAGCCAACTGGAGGAGGTCTATTGCAACGGCGACCTTGAACAGCGCGTCGCCGGCAACCTGAATGTCAGTTTCAATTTTGTCGAGGGCGAGTCGCTGATCATGTCGCTGAAGAACATCGCGGTGTCGAGCGGCTCGGCCTGCACTTCGGCGTCGCTCGAGCCGAGTTATGTGCTGCGCGCGCTGGGGCGCAACGACGAACTGGCGCACAGCTCGATTCGCTTCTCGATTGGCCGCTACACGACGGCGGCGGAGGTGGATTACACCGTGGACCTGGTCAAGGAGTCGGTCATCCGGCTGCGCGAATTGTCGCCGTTGTGGGAGATGTACCAGGATGGCGTGGACCTTGAAAAAGTCGAATGGGTCACCCATTGAAATGAAAACCTGCATGGAGGAGAACTGAAATGTCATACGGAAAAAAAGTCCTGGATCACTATGAGAATCCAAGAAATGTCGGCTCGCTCGACAAGGACGACCCCAATGTCGGCACCGGCATGGTCGGCGCGCCGGCGTGCGGCGATGTGATGAAACTGCAAATCAAGGTCAACGACGACGGCGTCATCGAGGACGCCCGCTTCAAGACCTACGGCTGCGGTTCGGCCATCGCCTCGTCGAGTCTGCTGACCGAATGGGTGCGCGGCAAGACGCTGGACGAGGCCAGCAAGATCAAGAATGTGGAGATCGTCGAGGAGCTGTCGCTGCCGCCGGTCAAGATACATTGTTCGGTGCTGGCCGAGGACGCCATCAAGGCCGCCATCAAGGACTACCACGACAAGCAGTCCGCCGCCGACGAGTGAGTTCGCGATGGCCATCACCCTGACGTCCGCCGCCGCGGGCCGCGTGAAGAATTTTCTTGAGCAGCGCGGGCGCGGCATCGGCGTGCGCCTCGGCGTCAAGACGACGGGGTGCTCCGGCCTGGCCTACACCATTGAGTACGCCGACCGCGTCGGCGTGGACGACCAGGTGTTTGAGGACCGCGGCGTCAAGGTGCTGATTGACGCCGCAAGCCTGGTCTATCTGGACGGCACCGAGGTGGATTTCGCCAGGGAAGGGCTGAACGAAGGCTTCCGGTTCAACAACCCCAACGAAAAAGACCGCTGCGGCTGCGGGGAAAGTTTCTCGATTTGAGACGGCGGCGCGCCCCCGGCGGGCGGGCGGAAAGATGCCTGCGCGGGAGCAGCAGAATTATTTTCAATTGTTCGACCTCGCGCCCGGCTTTTCAATAGACCGGGACGCGGTCGAGAGGAAATACCGCAAACTCCAGGCGCTGCTGCATCCGGACCGCCATGCGGCGTCCGGCGGGCAGCAGCAGCGCATCGCCCTGCGCCAGTCGGCGCTGGTCAACGAGGCCTACGGCGTGCTGATGGACGACTGCGCGCGCGCCGGCCACCTGCTGCAACTGCAAGGCATTGAATTGAACGACGAGACCGACACCACCGGCGACGCCGGTTTTCTGGCCGAGCAGATGGAATTCCGCGAGCGCCTGCAGGAACTGGACGGGCATGACGACCCGCGCGAGGCCGAGGCCGAGGCCGCGCAACTGTCGGCGCAGGTGGCGGCGAGCGCCGCGCAGGTGCGCGACGGTTTCAGCAACGCCTGGCAAAGCGGCGATTTCGGGGCCGCGCGGGAATACCTTCTGAAGATGAAATTCATCGGCAAACTGACCGCCGGAATCAGCGACGCCGTCGCCGGATTGCGGGCGGAGAACTGACTTGGCCCTGTTGCAAATCACCGAGCCGGGGCGGCCAACCGCGCGCGAACGCCGCTGCGCGGTCGGCATTGACCTTGGCACGACCAACTCGCTGGCGGCGACGGTGCGCGGCGGACTGCCGCAAACGCTGTCCGGCGCGGTGCCGTCGCTGGTGCACTACCGCGCAGGCGCCGCGCCGCTGGTCGGCGACGCCGCGCGCGGCGCGTCGCTTGAAGACCCGGCCAACACGGTGGTTTCGGTCAAGCGCCTGATGGGGCGCGGCGCCGCCGACCTCGGCCACCTGCCGGACTGGTTCGGTTACCGGCTGAACTGCGACAACCCCGGCGTGCCGCGGCTGCAAACGGCGGCGGGCGACAAGAGCGCGGTCGAGGTGTCGGCGGACATTCTGCGCGCGCTGAAACAGCGCGCCGAACAGGCGCTCGGCGCCGCGCCGGACGGCGCCGTCATCACGGTGCCCGCCTATTTTGACGACGCCCAGCGCCAGGCCACGAAAGACGCGGCGCGCCTCGCCGGGCTGGATGTGTACCGCCTGATCAACGAGCCGACCGCGGCGGCGGTCGCCTACGGCCTCGACCGCGGCGCCGACGAAGAGGTGATTGCGGTGTTTGATCTCGGCGGCGGCACTTTCGATGTGTCCGTGCTGCAACTCGACAAGGGCGTGCTGCGCGTGCTCGCGACCGGCGGCGACAGTTTGCTGGGCGGCGACGACTTCGACCGCGCGCTGGCCGACTGGTTTGCCGCGCAGGCGCCGGCGTCGGCGGCGTTTGCGCGCACGCCGCGCGCGCTGCGCCACCTGCTGGCCGAGGCGCGGCGCGCGAAGGAGGCGCTGAGCGCGGCGGATTCCGTCGAGTGCCGGTTGTCGCCGCCCGGCTGCGGCGAGTGGCGCGCGGACTTGTCGCGCGCGCAGTTCGAGCAACTGGCGGCGCCGCTGGTGGACAGGGCGGTGGCCGTGTGCCGCCGCGTGTTGCACGACGCCGGCGTGCAGCCGGCGCAGGTGCAGAACATCGTCATGGTCGGCGGCTCGACGCGGATGCCGCTGGTGCGCGCGCGCGTCGCGGAGTTTTTCGGACGCGAGTTGCTGACCGACATTGACCCCGACGAAGTGGTCGCGCTGGGCGCCGCGATTCAGGCCGACACGCTGGCCGGCAACCGCGCCGGCGGCGATGAAATGCTGTTGCTTGATGTCGTGCCGCTGTCGCTCGGCATCGAGACGATGGGCGGGCTGGCCGAGAAGATTATTCCGCGCAACAGCGTCATCCCGGCGGCGAAGGCGCAGGAGTTCACGACCGCGAAGGACGGCCAGACCGGGTTGTCGCTGCATGTCGTTCAGGGCGAGCGCCCGCTGGTGTCGGACTGCCGCTCGCTGGCGCGGTTTGAATTGAAGGGCATCGAGCCGCGCAAGGCCGGCGCGGCGCGAATTGAGGTGACCTTTCGCGTGGATGCCGACGGCCTGCTGTCGGTCGAGGCCGAAGAAGCGGCCTCCGGCGCGCGCACCGCGGTTGAGGTCAAGCCGTCTTACGGCCTTTCCGACGACGAGGTTGAGCGGATGATTCTCGATTCCGCCGCGCACGCAGGCAGCGACATGCAGTCGCGCAAGTTGCGCGAACAACAGGTTGAGGGGCGCCGGGTTGTCGAGGCGCTGATGGCGGCGCTCGCCGAAGACGGCGACGAGTTGCTCGACGCCGCCGGGCGCGCGCCGATTGTGGACGCCGGGCGCAAACTGGAAGACGAAATCGAGCGCGGCGACGCCGACTCGATACGCGCCGCCATCGAGCGCCTTGAGGCGTGCAGCGAGAGTTATGTCGCGCAGCGCATGAACCTCGGCATCCGCAAGGCGCTTGCGGGCCGCAGCGCCGGCGAGTTCGGGTGAGGGCCGCCGGTGGCGAAGATCACTTTCCTGCCGCACCCCGTCATCTGCCCGCAGGGCAAGACGGTCGAGGCCGGCGCCGGCGTCAGCATCTGCGACGCGGCGCTCGGCAACGGCATCGAGATTGAGCACGCCTGCGAGAAGTCGTGCGCCTGCACGACCTGCCATGTGTATGTGCGCGAGGGTTACGATTCGCTGGAGGAGCCGTCGGAGAACGAGGAGGACTACCTCGACAAGGCGTGGGGCCTGGACCCCGACTCCAGATTAAGTTGCCAGGCGAAAGTGGCGGATGAAGACCTGGTCGTCGAGATTCCGAAGTACACTATCAACCTGGTTTCCGAGGCTCACTGACAGGAGACAACCATGAGTTTGAAATGGACCGACAGTCTGGACATTGCGATTGCGCTCGACGCGGCGCATCCGGATGTGGACCCGCGCTACATCCGCTTCACCGATTTGCACGCCTGGGTTTGCGAACTGGAGGACTTTGACGACGACCCGCAGCGCTCCGGCGAGAAGATACTCGAGGCGATACAAATGGCGTGGATGGAGGAAAAGGAATGATGGAACGCACATTGTCCATCCTGAAACCGGACGCGGTTTCGAGGAACCTGATTGGCGAGATCAACTCGCGTTTTGAGCGCGCCGGCCTGCGCATCGTCGCGATGAAAATGCTGCACCTGACGCGCCGCCAGGCCGAGGGCTTTTACGCCGTTCACCGCGAGCGCCCGTTCTTCGGCGACCTTGTCTCGTTCATGGTGTCCGGCCCGGTCGTCGTGCAGGTGCTGGAGGGCGAGGACGCGATACTGCTGAACCGCCAACTGATGGGCGACACCGACCCGGCGGCGGCGGCGCCCGGCACCGTGCGCGCCGACTTCGCCTCGACGATAGACGAAAACGCCGTGCACGGCTCCGACTCGCCCGAAAACGCCGCCGCCGAAATCGCCTTCTTCTTTGAGGCCGACGAAATCTGCGAGCGCGTGCGATGACACGCGGAACGGGCGCAACGGGCCGCGCGGGCCGCAGGCCACCGCGCTTCGCCGGCGCCGCTGCGTTATACTGAACACGGAGGTAACACCATGGCCAAAGCACTCGATCTTGCGAAGGAAAACCTGCTCGAATCGTCGGGGCTGGATGAAAACAGCATCGGCGGCGTGCTGTCGTCGCTGATGGCGCCCGGCGTGGACGACGCCGAGTTGTATTTTCAGCACAGCCGCAGCGAGTCGTGGTCGCTGGAGGACGGCATCGTCAAGGAGGCCGGTTTCGGCGTCGCGCGCGGCGTCGGCGTGCGCGCGGTGTCGGGCGAGAAAACCGGCTTCGCCTATTCCGACGAGATTGTATTGCCGGCGCTGATGGACGCCGGCGCCGCCGCGCGCGCCATCGTCCAGTCCGGCGGCGACGGGCAGTTGCAGGCGTGGCGCCAGTCCGGGCGGCGCGACCTCTACCCGCAGGACAACCCGGCGGCGTCCATGGGCGCGCCGGAAAAAGTCGCGCTGCTGCGCTCGATGGACGAGGCCGCGCGCCGCGCCGACACGCGCGTCAAGCAGGTGATGGTGTCGCTCAGCGGCACCCATGACATTGTGCTGGTGGCCGCCGCCGACGGCACGCTGACGGCGGATGTGCGCCCGCTGGTGCGCCTCAACGCCGTCGTCGTCGCCGAGGACGGCGGCCTGAAGGAGCGCGGCGTGTCCGGCGCCGGCGGGCGCTACGATTACAACACGCTGCTTGAACGCCACGACCCGCGCGAACTGGTCGAGGAGGCGGTGCGCTACGCGCTGCTGAACCTGGAGGCGGTGCCGGCGCCCGCCGGCGAGATGGTCGTGGTGCTGGGGCCGGGCTGGCCCGGCGTGTTGCTGCACGAGGCCATCGGCCACGGCCTGGAGGGCGACTTCTGCCGCAAGGGCACATCGGCTTTCAGCGACCGCATCGGCGAGCGCGTCGCCGCCGCCGAGGTGACCGTCGTGGACGACGGCACGCTGCCCGACCGCCGCGGCTCGCTCAACATGGACGACGAGGGCGTGCCGACGCAATGCACGACGCTGATAGAAAACGGCGTGCTGAAGGGCTACATGCAGGACAAACTGAACGCGCGCCTGATGGGCGCGGCGCCGACCGGCAACGGGCGCCGCCAGTCGTACGCGCACCTGCCGATGCCGCGCATGACCAACACCTACATGCTGCCGGGCCGCCACGACCCGGAGGAGATTATCCGCTCGGTTGACCGCGGCATTTACGCGGCCAATTTCGGCGGCGGCCAGGTGGACATCACATCGGGCAAGTTTGTGTTCTCGGCGTGCGAGGCGTACCGGATTGAGGCCGGCAAAATCGCGGCGCCGGTCAAGGGCGTGTCGCTGGTCGGCAACGGCCCCGATGTGCTGACGCGCGTGTCGCTGGTCGGCAACGATCTGAAACTCGACGACGGCATCGGCTCGTGCGGCAAGCACGGGCAGATGGTGCCGGTCGGCGTCGGCCAGCCGACGATGCGCGTGGACGGCCTGACGGTCGGGGGCACCGGCTCTTGAAGACGCAGGATTTTGACATCGCGGCGGCGCGCGAGCAGGCGCTGTCGCTGGTGGCGCGGGTGCTGGACGAGGCGGCGCGCCGCAAGGCCGACGCCGCCGAGGTTTCGGTCGGGCGCAGTTACGGGTTTTCGGCGACGGTGCGCATGGGCGAGGTTGAGACGCTGGAGCACGAGAACGACCAGGACTTTGTGCTGACGGTGTATTTCGGCAAGCGCAAGGCCACGGTGTCTTCGTCCGACTTGCGCGCCGCGTCGGTTTCGGACATGGTCGCCGCCGCCTGCGCGATTGCCGGCGAGGTCAGCGAGGACGAGTGCGCCGGCCTGTGCAACCCGGATGATCTGGCGGCGGCGGTCGCCGACCTGGACCTGGACCGCCCGTGGTCTCTCGACATCGGCGCCGCGGTTGAACTGGCGACCGAATGCGAGGACAGCGCGCGCGCCGCGCCTGAAATCGTCAATTCGGAGGGCGCCTCGGTGCACACCGTGCGCGCGCTGCACTGCTACGGCAACAGCCACGGTTTCAGCGGCGGTTGGTCCGGCACCCGCCACGGCATCAGTTGCCTGGTGGTGGCCGGCGACGATGGCGGCATGCAGCGCGACGGCTGGTACAGCGTCAACCGCTATTCGCGGCGGCTGGAAACGCCGGCGCAGGTCGGCGCGCGCGCCGCCGAACGCGCGGTGCGGCGGCTGGGCGCGCGCAAGATCGCCAGTTGCAAGGCGCCGGTGCTGTTTGTGCCGGAGATGGCGCGCACGCTGTTCGGGTGTTTTATCAGCGCGGTCAGCGGCCCGGCGCTCTACCGCAAGACGACCTTCTTGCAGGACACGCTTGGGCGGCGCGTTTTTCCGGAGTGGCTTTGCATGGACGAGGAGCCGCTGATTCGGGGCGGGCTGCACAGCGCGCCGTTTGACCTGGACGGCGTCGGCACGCGCACGCACGCCATCGTGCGCGACGGCGTGCTCGACAGTTATGTGCTTGACAGTTATTCCGCCCGCCGCCTCGGCCTGCACACGACGGGCAACGCCGGCGGCGTCAGAAACCTCGCGGTCAGGAGCAACGCCGGCGGTTTTAACGACCTGGTCGCGGAGATGGGCACCGGGCTGGTCGTGACCGAGTTGATTGGTTCCGGCATCAACCCGGTGACCGGCGACTACTCGCAGGGCGCCGCCGGTTTCTGGGTTGAGAACGGCGCGCTTGCGTACCCGGTCGAGGAGATTACCGTGGCCGGCAACCTGAAGGACATGTTCGCGTCGGTCGCGCGCGCCGGCGACGATGTGGACGAGCGCTCGAGCATCCGCTGCGGTTCGCTGCTGCTGCCGGAAATGACGGTGGCCGGAAAATAGCAAACAATGGGGGTGGCATGATTGTTGTGTTGTCGCCGGCGAAGCGGCTTGATTTTGACGCGGGCGGCGTTCGCAAACACACCCAGCCGGCGTTTCTGGACGACGCGCAGAAACTGGCCGGGCGTCTGAAGAAACTGTCGGCGCCGGACTTGCGGAAGTTGATGAATGTCAGCGACAAGATCGCCGAACTGAATGTCGAGCGCTACCGCAAGTGGAAGAAGCCGTTTACGCCGGACAACGCCAAACAGGCGGTGCTTGCGTTTCGCGGCGATGTTTATCAGGGGCTGGACGCCGATTCTTTCAGCGCCGCCGACCTGGACTTCGCGCAGCGCCATGTGCGCGTGCTGTCGGGGCTGTACGGCGTGCTCAGGCCGCTTGATTTGATTCAGCCGTACCGCCTTGAAATGGGGACGCGCTTCGCCGCCGGCAACGGCGCCGGCGACCTGTATGCGTTCTGGGGCGGCAAGATCACGCGCAATCTGAACGCGGAACTGGCGAAGGCCGGCGGCGGGCGCGGCGAGGCGGTGCTTGTCAACCTGGCTTCAAAGGAGTATTTCAGCGCGGTTCGTGCCGACGAACTGAAGGCGCGGGTGGTGACGCCGGTTTTCAGGGAGAAGAAGAACGGCGGTTACAAGGTGGTCAGTTTCACCGCGAAGCGTTCGCGCGGCATGATGACTTCGTGGATTGTCAGAAACCGCGTCACCGATGTCGCCAAAATCAAGCGGTTCCGGGAAGGCGGATACGCTTACAACGCCGGGATGTCCGATGCGGCGGACTGGGTGTTCACGCGGGACTGAACCCGCCTGACGGCGGCGCGCGACGGCGTCCGGCCCGGTGGCGATGACCCAATGCCTGCTGGTGTGGCGGCTGGCCACATTCCGCGCCGCGCCGCAGGATTTTCCCGTCTCCCCGGCGCTGCTGACGGCCTTCTGCTTTTTGATGGCGGTCAGCGGCGTTGTCTCCGCCAAACTCGCCAATGTTCCGGAGCGGATGTGGATAGACGCCGGCGTTGAACTGGCCTTCACGCTGGTTTTTGTTTATGTGCTGCTGCTGCTGTTTCGCTGCCCGGAACGTTTTCCGCAGACGATGACGGCGCTGGCGGGCATCAGCGCGCTGTTCAATGTGATTCTGATGCCGCTCAATTACCTCGCGGTGCAGATGAGTTTCGGCGAGGCGCCGGCGGGCGTTTCCACGCCGCCTTTCAGCGCCGTGATGGCGCTGGTTTATCTCGGCATTTTCATCTGGATTGTGCGCGTTATCGGCCACATCATGCTGCACGCGCTGGAGGTGCGGCTGTCGTTCGCCGTCGGCATCGCGCTGCTGTACATGGCGGGCAATCTGGTGCTGTCGCTGTCCATTCATGTTTGAGCGCCGCGTTTGTCCGCTTGGCATTTGCGGCCCGTTGGTGGCCGGGCCTGCGTGCATGGCGGGCCGTCTTGTGCCGCTTCTTTGCATTCATGTTTGAGCGCCGCGTTTATCTGCTTGGCATCTGCGGCACCTTCATGGCGGGGCTTGCGTGCCTTGCGCGCGAACTCGGCTGCGAGGTGGGCGGCTGCGACAAGGGCGCGTGGCCGCCGATGAGCGAGCAACTGGCGAAAAACCGCATCGCGTTCGACACGCGCTGCCGCGCCGACGCCGCCGCCGGCGGCTACGACCGCTACATCATCGGCAATGCGCTGTCGCGCGGCGACGAACTGGTCGAGGCGCTGCTGGACCACCGCCTGCCGGTGGTGTCCGGGCCGCAGTGGCTGTACGAGGCGGTGTTGCACCAGCGCCGCGTGCTGTGCGTCGCCGGCACGCACGGCAAGACCACGGCCAGCGCGATGCTGGCCTGGATACTGGAATTCGCCGGCATGACGCCGGGGTTTTTAATCGGCGGCGCGCCGGTTGATTTTGACACTTCGGCGCGCCTCGGCCAGTCCGACCTTTTCGTCATTGAGGGCGACGAATACGACACCGCCTTTTTCGACAAGCGCTCGAAGTTTGTGCATTACAGGCCGCAGGTGCTGGTGCTGAACAACCTTGAGTTTGACCACGCCGACATTTTTGACGACCTGGAGACCATCAAGACGCAGTTTCACCACCTGCTGCGGACGCTGCCCGGCGGCGGCCTGGTTGTGGCGCGCGCCGGCGACGCGAACCTGCGCTCGGTGCTGGAGCGCGGCGTGTGGTCGGAGTTGCAGACCTTCGGCTTGCAGGGCGAGGACGCCGACTGGCAGGCGCGCGCGTCGGACGGCGGCGGTTTTGAGGTGTACCATCTGGGCGAATACGCCGGCGTTTGCGACTGGTCTGTGCCGGGCGAGCACAACATCGCCAACGCGGTCGGCGCCGTGGCCGCGGCCTACCGCGTGGGCGTGCCGGTGGCCGCGTCGCTGGAGGCGCTGGGGCGGTTTCACGGCGTGCGCCGCCGCCTGGAGGTCTTCGCCGAAGCCGGCGGCGTGACGATATACGACGACTTCGCCCACCACCCGACCGAAATCCGCGCAAGCCTCGGCGCGGTGCGCGCCCGCCTGGACGGTGGCCGCTTGCTTGCGGTCTTCGAGCCGCGTTCAAACACCATCCGGGCGGGGCGTCACAATGATTTGCTGGGCGCGTCGTTTGACGAGGCCGACCGTTTGTTCTTCTACCGCCCGCCGTCGCTGGACTGGGACCCCGCAGCGATGCTGGCGCAGGCCGCGCCGCACTGGACGGTGCACGGCGAGATTGGCGAACTGGTCGAGGCGGTGGCCGGCGAGGCTGCGGCGGGGGACAGCGTGGTGGTGATGTCGAACGGGGACTTTGGGGGGGTGCATGGGTTGCTGGAGGAGCGGCTGGGGGAAGGGGGCG
>JAPPQC010000011.1 GCA_028817225.1 Gammaproteobacteria bacterium
GCGTGGTTTCAACCTTTCTGTCGTTGAAGGTCGGCACCGTTACGGTAACCTCGCGTGCACCGCTCGGAATGACAGCGGTGCCGGAGGGGTAGTTAAATCGTGCGTTGCCCTGGGCGTTGGCAAAGTCCTGCGGGCGCGCAGGGTTGGCGCCGCCGGGGGCAATCATCCAGGTCGCGCCAATGCTGCCGTCGGACGCAGACGCGGTGCCGCTGATGCGGATGGTGAAGGTAATCGCCTCGCCTTCCGCCGCTGTCGGCGGTGTGGCCGGGAGGTTCAGCACCGGCTGGTCGCTGGCGTTGATGGTTACGGTCGCGCTGCTCGCGGCGCCGAGGCGCGCACCGCCCGCCGATGTGCGCGGGGCGCCGAGGGTTATTTCCAGCGGCTCCTCGTCTTCGAAAAGAAGGTCGTCGGTGATGGACAACACCATCCGGACGGCGGCGGTGGCGGTGGTGATGGTCAGCAGGCCGGTGGCGGCTGTTGAGGTGCGAGTGGTGATGGCCGCGCGGATAGACGGCTCGGTGATGCGGTAGTCGGCGCGGTCGCCCGTTACCGTGAAGGGCACTTCGACATCCGCCGTGCGTGTGCCGACGCCGGACAGGCTTACAGTGAAGGCCGCCGTGTCGCCTTCGTCGGCGGTGGCGCGGTCGGCGGCGATGGTTACGACAATCTCGTCGGCGCGGTCGCTGATGGTGCCGGTTCGGGTGGAGGCGCTGATGATAAATGTGGTCCCGGTCGAGGCAAGCGGGAGGATGGTTGCGCTGGTTCCGGTCGAGGCGAGTGAAATGATGGTTGCGCTCGCCGGGTCGCTGAGGGTGACGGTGTAGGTTTCGGTGGCTTCGTTGGCGTTGTCGTCAAAGGTGGCCACGGATACTGTCGTTGAGGTTGAACCGCGCGCGATGACGGCGACGCCGCCAGGGAAGTCGGTCATCGGGTTGCCTTCGGCATCGGCGAAGTCTTGCGGGGTGACCGTGCTGAGCGCGTCGGCGCCGCTGCTGATGTTCCAGGCCACATGAGCGGTCCCATCAGCGGGCGTTTCACCATCGGCGAAAACGACGGTGAAGGTCAGTGTCGTGCCTTCGGCCACTGTTGTCGGCGTTGTCGGGATGTGCAACAGCGGCACAGGCTGGTCACTGGGGTTGATGGTGCCATGCTGTGACACTGCCACACGCTCATTTATAATACCGGACACCATTCCACGTGCCCAATAATTATTCCAGCAGTCCGCGCATAGAATCCCGAACCGCGCATAAAATCCCGAATGTGTACTGGCCACCATTCCACCTGCTCGAACATTACTCTCGTTCATTGCGACCGACGTGTACGGGGCACCAAGACGGACTTCAATCTCGTAACTCTCAATCCCCTCAGTCAAATCATCGTCCAGGGTGGGCACGGTGACCGTGACAGAGCTTGAATCGGGCGGAATTGCAACAGAGCCGTAGGCGGTATAATGCCAGCCGTTGATATAACGCCAACCGGTAGGAACTCCAAAGAAGTCCGACGATGTATCTACCGGATTGGGTCCACGTCCGCGAATTGTCCAATATGCGACTACAGTGCCAGTAGAAGCCTTGCGTATGAATGGAGTTTGCAAAGCCCAACTACGGCTCCGCATATGGGCAATCAACCTATCTCCTGCCTCTCCTCTTTTAACCTCCCTTCCGCGTCTGGGCCATACTGATGGGATGCCTCTTGCCTGCATTATCTCTCCATCAGAGAAAAGAACACACGGGTGCGGCTCTTGACCGCAATAAATGCGGTGTCGGGGGTCAGCAGTGGCTGTGATGGTGAAACGAACAGCGTCGCCTTCATCCACCGGTTCAGGCGCCACCGGAATGTCGAGGCGGCGAACAGGAACTTCAAAGATGTCCCGGTAATGGTCCTCAATCCTGCCTGCACGCGAAAAAGGCGCAGCCAACACCCCACCAGTCGGACTGCTTAAGGTAATCATGAAAGTCTCATCATCATCGTCGTGGATGATGTCATCATAAGTCGGCACACTGACCACAGCCGAGCGCCTTCCAGCGGGGATGGTCACCGTGCCAGTGGGGAAAGCGTCAAGCACATTACCTTCGGCATCGGCGAAATCTGCTGGTTCACTGGACTCTTTGAAATCCGTCCACCATCTTCGATTAGTTCTGCCGTTGGCACTGATGGCCCACGCTACGCTGACCGTGCCGTCTGACCTCGGCTCATCATCGCCAATACGCACCGTGAACTCTACCGGTTCGCCCTCATCCACCGGCGCCACCTCATCAAGCGTAATCATGCGCACTGCCTTCATATCGCTGGTGTCGATAGTGACAGCCGCACTGCGCGCGTCGCCCAGACGCACGCTACCCGCCCGGGCGTGTGGCGTGCCGAGACGCACTTGCAGCGTCTCTGCATTCTCGAAAAGATTGTCATCGGTGATCGTCAGCGCAATGACGGCGGTGATGGTGTCGGTAGTGGCGGCCAGTGTCGCCGTGGCGGTGCCGGTGGCGGCAACAGTGAAATATTCGTCGTTGCCGTCCGACCGCACAGTGCCGTAGATGCGGCCATCAGGCGGGTCGTTGGCGCGGCCAAGACTGCCATCGCTTACCGACACCGTGAAAGGCACTTCAATGTCCGCCGTGGGCGTGCCGCCGGACAGCGTGACGGTGAAGGTGGCGGTGGCGCCTTCGTCCACGCTGCTCTGGTCAACGGCGATGGTCACAATGGTCTCGTCGGCGCGGTCGCTGATGATGCCGGTTCGGGTGGTGGCGCTGATGACAAAGGCGGTTCCAGTCGAGGCAGATGGAGTGGTGGTTGCACTCGCAGGGTTGCCGAGGGTGACAATGTAGGTCTCGGTGGATTCGTTCGCGTTGTCGTCAAAGGTCGCCACGGACACTGTCGTTGAGGTTGAACCGCGCGCGATGACGGCGACCCCGCCGGGGAAATCAGCCAACGGGTTGCCCTCGGCATCGGCAAAGTCCTGCGGGGCGACCGTGCTGAGCGCGTCGGCGCCGCTGCTGATGTTCCAGACGATGCGGGCGGTTTCATCGGCGGGCGTTTCACCGTCATTGAGAACGACAGTGAAGGTCAGCGTCGTGCCTTCGGCCACCGGCGTCGGCGTTGTCGGGATATGCAGCATCAGCGGCAGGTCGTTGTCATTGAGGACGCCGTTTTGCGACAGCGGCGAGATGAGTTTCGCGCTCAAACCGGGGTTGCTCAAGGTAACGGTGTAAGTTCTGACACCACCATTCTCATCATCATCAACAGTCGGCACGGTGATGGTTACCGAGCGCTCGCTGTTCTCTATGATGGCGACGCCGGACGGGTATTCGCTCAACGGATTGCCTTCGGCATCGCCAAAGTCCGACGGAAGCGCCGGGTTGTCGCCGCTGCCGCTGATGCTCCAGGCAGCGGCAAGCGTGCCGTGCGGCGGTCTCAGGTCGTCGTCTATGAATACGCGGAAGTCCAGACGACTGCCACTGTAGCCGGAAATTCTGCGATGGCACACATTGCACGACAGCACATGCGTGTCTATCGCAACCGTGAACTGAACCGCCGAGCCTTCTTCCACCGCAACCGGCGCCGCCGGAATCTTGAGCGAGCGTATCGGGAGCCTGTCAAAATCACTCATGGCTATCGTGCCGCTTTGGACGGATGCGCTGAGAGTGGCGGCGCCGGTCGAGTCATTGATGGTGAATGAGACGGGTGTGGCAAGAACAGCGCCGCCGGCCGGGCCGCTGATGACGATGACGAACGTTTGCGTGGTTTCAACCTTTCTGTCGTTGAAGGTCGGCACCGTTACGGTAACCTCGCGCGCACCGCGCGGGATGACGGCGGTGCCGGAGGGGTAGTTGGCCAGCGCGTTGCCTTGGGCGTTGGCAAAGTCCTGCGGGCGCGCGGGGTTGGCGCCGCCGGAGGCAATCATCCAGGCCGCGCCAATGCTGCCGTCGGACGCAGACGCTGTGCCGCTGATGCGGATGGTGAAGGTAAGCGCCTCGCCTTCCGCCGCTGTCGGCGGTGTGGCCGGGAGATTCAGCACCGGCGGGTCGCTGGCGGTGATGATGACGGTCGCGCTGCCGGTGGTTCCAAGACGCGCGCCGCCCGCCGATATGCGTGGGGTGCCGAGGGTTATTTCCAGCGGCTCCTCGTCTTCGAAGAGAAGGTCGTCGGTGATGGACAGCACTATCCGGACGGCGGCGGTGGCGGTGGTGATGGTCAGCAGGCCGGTGGCGGCTGTCGAGGTGTGCGTGGTGATGGTTTGCTCACGGGCGGACGGCTCGGTGATGTGGTAGTCGGTGCGGTCGCCCGTTACCGTGAAGGGCACTTCAACATCCGCCGTGCGTGCAGCGGTGCCGGACAGGCTTACAGTGAAGGCCGCTGTGTCGCCTTCGTCGGCGGTGGCGCGGTCGGCGGCGATGGTTACAACGGTTTCGTCGGCGCGGTCGCTAATGACGCCGGTTCGGGTGGAGGCGTTGATGACAAAGGTGGCCTCAGTCGAGGCGAGCGGGAGGGTGGTTGCGCCAGTTCCGGTTGAGGCGAGTGAAATGATGGTTGCGCTCGCCGGGTCGCCGAGGGTTACGGTGTAGGTTTCAGTGGCTTCGTTGGCGTTGTCGTTGAAGGTGGCCACGGACACTGTCGTCGAGGTTGAACCGCGCGCGATGATGGCGACGCCGCCAGGGAAGTCGGTCATCGGGTTGCCTTCGGCGTCGGCGAAGTCCTGCGGGGTGACTGTGGTGAGCGCGTCGGCGCCGGTGCTGATGTTCCAGGCCACGCGGGCGGTTTCATCGGCAGGCGTTTCACCATCGCCGAGAACAACGGTTAAGGTCAGCGTCGTGCCTTCAGCCACCGGCGTCGGCGTTGTCGGGATGTGCAACAGCGGCAAAGGCTGGTCGCTGGGGTTGATGGTGCCGTACTGTGTCACTTTCGCAGCCCACCAGATGGAGCCAGCTACCATTCCACCTGCCCGAGCATTACTATAGTCCCCTCGGATTGGCGTCCACGGGGCACCAAGACCAACTTCAATCTCGTAACTCTCAATCCCCTCAGTCAAATCATCGTCCAGAATGGGCACGGTGACCGTGACAGAACTTGAATCGGGCGGAATTGCGATGGAGCCGTAAGCGGAATAAGAATATCGAGAGGGAACCCCGAAGAAGTCCGACACACCTACCGGATTGCCCCCGCGTCCGCGAATTCTCCAGTGTGCAACTACAGTGCCGGTAGAAGCCTTGCGTATGAAAGGAGTTTGCAAATCCCAACTACGGCTCCGCATGTAGGAAAGGAAGATGTTTCTTCTTTCCGAAATTCCTGTTGCTTCTTTTGCCCGTCCGCCAGAGAAAAGAACACACGGGTACGGCTCCTGGCCGCAATAAGTGCGGTATCCGGGGTCATGGGTGGCTGTGATGGTGAAACGAATAGCGTCGCCTTCATCCGCCGGCTCAGGAGCCACGGGAATGTCAAGGCGGCGAACGGGAAGTTCAAAGACATCCCGATAATGATCCTCAATCCTGCCAACACGCGAAAAGGGCGACGCCAATACTCCACCGGTCGGATTACTCAGGGTAATCCTGAAAGTCTCATCAGCGTCGTCGTGGATTATGTCATCATAAGTCGGCACACTGACCACAGCAGAGCGTCTTCCGGCAGGGATGGTCACCGTGTCGGCGGGGAAAGCATCAAGCGCATTGCCTTCGGCATCAGCGAAGTCCACTGGCTCGCTGGACTGTTTGCGATTACGCCACCAGCTCCGATGAGTTCTGCCGTTGGCACCGATGGCCCACGCCACGCTGACCGTGCCGTCCGACACCGGCTCATCGTCGCCAATACGCACCGTGAACTCTACCGGCTCGCCCTCATCCACCGGCGCCACCTCGTCGAGCGTAATCCTGCGCACCGCCAGCGGGTCGCTGGCGTTGATGGTGGCAGTCGCGCTGCGCGCATCGCCCAAACGCACGCCGCCCGCTGATGTGTGCAGCGTGCCGAGACGCACTTGCAACGTCTCCGCCTCCTCGAAAAGATTGTCGTCGGCAATCGTCAGCGCAATTATGGCGGTGATGGTGCCGGTGGTGGCAGCCAGTGTCGCCGTGACAGTGCCGGCGGCGACACCGACCATGAAATATTCATCGCTGCCGCCCGACCGCACAGTGCCGTAGATGCGCCCGTCGGGCGGGTCGTTGGCGAGGCCAAGACTGCCATCGCTTACCGACACCGTGAAAGGCACTTCAATATCCGCCACAGGCGCGCCGCCGGACAGCGCGATGGTGAAGGTGGCGGTGGCGCCTTCGTCCACACTGCTCTGGTCGGCGGCGATGGTCAAGACAGTCTCGTCGGCGTAATCGCTGATGACGCCGGTTCGGGTGGTGGCGCTAATGACAAAGGCGGTTCCAGTCGAGGCAGATGGAGTGGTGGTTGCACTCGCCGGGTTGCTGAGGGTGACAATGTAGGTCTCGGTGGCTTCGTTCGCGCTGTCGTCAAAGGTCGCCACGGACACTGTCGTTGAGGTCGAGCCACGCGCGATAACGGCGACGCCACCGGGGAAATCGGCCATCGGATTGCCCTCGGCGTCGGCAAAGTCCTGCGGGGCAACTGTACTCAGCACGTCGTTGCCGCTGCTGATGTTCCAGACGATGCGGGCGGTTTCATCGGCGGGGGTGTCGCCATCGTCGAGAGCGACTGTGAATGTCAGTGTCGTGCCTTCGGCCACCGCTGTCGGTGTCGTCGGGATGTGCAGCAACGGCGGAATGTCATCGTCGTTGATAACACCGCCTTGCGACAGCGGCGCGATTAGTTTCGCACTCAAACCGGGGTTGCTCAAGGTAACGGTGTAAGTTCTGGCGCCGCCGTCTGCATCGTCGTCAACGGTCGGCACGGTGACGGTTACCGAACGCTCGCTGTTCGCAATGGTGGCGACGCCGGACGGGTATTCGCGCAGCGGATTGCCTTCGGCGTCGGCAAAGTCCGACGGAAGCGCCGGGTTGTCGCCGCTGCCGCTGATGCTCCAGACTGCGGCAATGGTGCCATGCGGCGGTCTCAGGTCGTTGTCTATGATTACGCGGAAGTCCTGGCCGCCGTAGTAAGCGTTAATTCCGCGATGGCACACAGCGCAGGACAGGGCATGCGTGTCTATCACAACGGTGAACTGAACCGCCGCGCCCTCTTCCACCGCAACCGGCGGCGCGGGTATCTTCAGCGAGCGTATCGGGAGCCTGTCAAAATCACTCATGCCGATTGTGCCGCTTTGACGGGATGCGCCAAGAGCCGCGCCGCCGGTCGGTTCGCTGATGACGATGACAAATGTTTGCGTGGTTTCAACCTTTCTGTCGTTGTAGGTCGGCACAGTCACGGTAACCTCGCGCGCACCGCGCGGGATGACGGCGGTGCCGGAGGGGTAGCGCCATTGCGCCCAGCCCCGGGCGTCGGCGAAGTCCTGCGGGCGCGCGGGGTTGGCGCCGCCGGGGGCAACCCTCCAGGTTGCGCCAACGCTGCCATCGGACAACACGCTGTCGCTGATGCTGATGGTGAAGGTAACCGCCTCGCCTTCCGCTGCTGCCGGCGGCGTCGCCGGGAGATTCAGCACCGGCTGGTCGCTGGCGCGGATGACAACGGTCGCGCTGCCGGCGGCGCCAAGACGCGCACCGCCCGCCAATGTGCGCGGGGCGCCGAGGATGATTTCCAGCGGTTCGTCGCCCTCGGAAAGAAGGTCGTCGGTGATGGACAGCACAATCCGGGCGGCGGCGGTGGCGGCGGTGGTGATGGTCAGCAGGCCGGTGGCGGCTGTTGAGGTGCGCGTGGTGATGGCCGCCGAACGGACGGACGGCTCGGTGATGCGGTAGTCGGCGTGGTCGCCCGTCACCGTGAAGGGCACTTCAACATCCGCCATGGGCGCGCCGCCGGACAGGCTGACGGTGAAGGCCGCCGTGTCGCCTTCGTCGGCGACAGGATGACCGGCGGCGGTGCGGTCAGCCATGACGCCCGGGTTCATCTTGATCCACAATGCGTCGCCCTGACGACCG
This sequence comes from Gammaproteobacteria bacterium, assembly GCA_028817225.1. NCBI lineage: Bacteria > Pseudomonadati > Pseudomonadota > Gammaproteobacteria > Gammaproteobacteria bacterium. Next base: position 7,986 of record JAPPQC010000011.1, read on the forward strand.
CCGAAAGCAATATCCAGGTCGCCGTTGTTGTCCACATCGCCCAGCGCCACCACCCTTGTGCGGGCATAGGGAATGCGGAGGTTTGCGCCAACTCTGTCGAAGTTCCCGTAGCCGCGGTTTGCGTAGATATACGAAAGGCCCAAGTCACGATTGGTCCCCGTGACAATATCCAGATCACCGTCACCGTCCATGTCGCCCAGCGCCACATCCCCCGTCGGATAGATGTTGCCTATTTCCGCGCCCGTGCCAAAACCGCCCTGCCCGTTGTTCAGGTACAGGCGCAGGCGGTTGTACAGGTACGGGTTGTTGTGATTCAACTGCGCCACCATCACGATATCCGGATGGCCGTCGTTGTTCACATCGCCAAGCGCCGTGCTGTTGCCCACATGGCCGAGGGATACCGCCCCGCCAAAACGCCACCCGCCGAGGTTCAGGTGGTAAACGCTTGCGTTCTGCTTCTTGCCGACCACGAGATCGGGCCGCCCATCGCCGTTAATATCCCCGACCGACACATCCCAACTGGGGTAAGCAGAGCCGACCCGGCCCTGCCATTGAAAACCGGCGGCGCCGTCACCGCGGTAAAGGTCAATGCCGCCGCCCGGGCCGTTCAGCGGAAGCACAAGGTCCAGATGGCCGTCGCCGTCCATGTCCGCCGTCTCAAGGTCGTTGACACGCAGGATGGACAATGAAGAGTCAATGGCGGCGCCGCTGTCAAACTCGCCGCGCCCGTTGTTCTTGTACAGCATCACATGAACCCGGCCCTCCCATGAACCGGCCACGATATCCACATCGCCGTCCTTGTCGTAGTCGCCGAAGGTCAGGTAATGGGAATACGCAGTCGCAACAACCGTTGAACTCGCCCGGGGAAAGCCGTTGAAATAAACCACAATGCCGTTCTCACCGGCGGTCACAACATCCAGACGGTCATCGCCGTCAAGGTCTTGCAATGCAATGTCATAAATGGCGGTGGTGCCCGCCGGAATGACCAAATGGTCTTCCAGGGCGCGGTCAGCGGTGATGGTTACAACCGTCTCGTCGGCAAAGTCGCTGATGGCGCCGGTTCGGGTGGATGCGCTGATGACAAAACCGGTCGCGGTCGAGGCGATGGCCGCGCCCGCCGGGTTGCCGAGGGTGACGGTGTAGGTTTCGGTGGCCTCGTTCGCGTTGTCGTCAAAGGTGGCGATGGAAACAGTCGCCGAGGCCGAGCCGCTTGTGATGACTGCGACGCCGCCGGGGAAATCGCTCATCGGGTTGCCTTCGGCGTCGGCAAAGTCCTGCGGGGTGACCGTGCTGAGCGCGTCGGCGCCGCTGCTGATGTTCCAGGCCACGCGGACGGCTTCATCAACGGGCGTTTCGTCGTAGCCGAGAACGATGGTGAAAGTCAGCGTCGCGCCTTCGGCCACCGACGCCGGCGGCGCCGGGATGTGCAGCGCCGGCGGCGTGTCGTTGTCTCTGATGACACCGCCTTGCGACGCCGCCCCGACCAGCCGCGCGCTCAGACCCGGGTCGCTGAGAGTAACGGCGTAGGTTTTCGCGTCCCCGCCCGCGTCGTTGTCAATGGTCGGCACGGTGATGGTTACCTCGCGCCTGTCGTTCGGGATGACGGCGACGCCGCTCGGGAATTCGGCCATCGGTTCGCCCGCAAGGCCGGCGAAGTCGGACGGGCTTGCCGGGTTGTCGCCGCTGCCGCTGATGCGCCAGGCCACGGCGACGGTGCCTGCGGGCGGCTTCAGGCTCTCACCGATGAAGACGCCGAAATCACCGCTGCCGTACAAATGGCAAACCGAGCAGGAAATGGCGTGCGTGTCGATCGCGACGGTAAAGCGGATGTCTTCGCCTTCATCCACCGTGGCCGGGGCGGCGGACAGTTTGAGGGGGCGCAGCGGCAGCCTGTCAAAATCGCTCATGCCGATGAAGCCGATGCGCGAGGAAGTCGTCGCCAGTTCGGCGTTCACCGGATTGCTCAGGACAATCGTGTAGCTCTCCGTTGTTTCCACCCGGAGATCATCTTGGGTCAGCACGGCAACGGTGACTTCGCGCGCGCCGTTCGGAATGACGGCGGTGCCGCGGGGGGCGACCCTCATCGAGGGGCCGCCGGGTTCGCGGAAGTCGCTCGGCACAGCCGGGGCGTCGCCGTTTGGGCGGATAAGCCAGGCCACGCTGACGGCGCCGTCGGAAGTCGTCTCACCGGCGCCGATGCTGACGGTGAACCGGACAACCCCGCCCTCGGGCACCGGCGCCGGCTGGCTGAGCGTGATGTGGCGCTCCACTTCAACGCCCTCAATGGCGATTCGCTTCAGCACCGGCGTCAACGACGGCAGTTTTGTCCTCAACTGGACGCGCCAGCGCAAATCATCGCCCGGCGTCAGAAACCGCACTCTCTCGCCGCGGTACGCCTGATACCAGCGTGCGCCGCCGTTGTTCGTCAGGTAATAATAAATCCGGGTGTACAGCGGCTGCTCCGCGGCTGCGGTGAAGCGAACCACCCGCGGCACCGGCGCGTCGCCGTTGACCTTGCGCGAAAGAAGCAAACTGCGCGAATTGTCGTACGACACGCCACCCGCCGCGTCTTGCGGATGCCCCGACCAACCCTGCACACTGATGGCCTCCAGCAAGGTGAATCTGTCGCCCATCACCACATCCGGGGCGCCGTCGCCGTTCACATCGCCGACCGCGACGGTTCTTGACCTCATGCCGAGGTAGGAGCCGGTTGTTTCAAAAACACCGTTGCCGTCGTTCCGATAGACATTGGTGTTGTTTTTGGTTCCCTCGACAAGGTCCAAATCGCCGTCGCCGTCCATGTCCGCCAGTTCAAGGTCAAACACCCCCGTGCGATGCACAAATCTGCCGTCCGCAAAACCGCCGGCGCCGTTGTTCAAATACAGCACCGTGTCGCGGCGGCGCCCGCCCGCGAGGATGTCAAGGTCGCCGTCGTTGTCCACATCGCCCAGCGCGACGCTCCTGACCAGGGCCGCATCGCCCGCGTAGCGGAGTGTTTGTGCGCTGCCGAATCCGCCGCTGCCATCGTTCAGATAGAAAACACTCGCGGCCCTGTATTTGCCGAGGACGATGTCCGGGCGCCCGTCGCCGTTGAGGTCGCCGAGCGCCAGCGCCCTGTTGAGGGTGTAGGTGCCGACAGGCAAACGGCGGTGCAACGAGAAATTGCCCCTGCCGTCGTTCAGGTACACATAGACATTCCCGGTCGTGCCCCTGCCGGTGGCCACGATATCCAGATCGCCGTCGCCGTCCATGTCCTCCGCGGCCACATCAACGGGGAACACCCTGGACACCGGAAACTCGGTAAAAACGCCGTTTCCGTCGTTCCTGTACATCCTTACCCTGGCCCGCCTGTCGGCTGCGAGGATGTCCATATCGCCGTCTCGGTCAAAATCGCCAAAGGCGATATCCCGCGAACGCTTGGTCGTTACCGTGACGGGCCGGATGGCGGCCAGCGTGGAGACGCTGTGGGCGGAACTCAGACTGCCGATTGCGCCGATGAAATAAATCGAGATGCCGGTGTCGTTGCTGGCGGTGATGACATCCAGACGGCCATCGCCGTTCATGTCCTGCAAGTCGATGTCGTCAATCAGGGTAACGGTGTCGGAAGAATTGCCGAGGCGCGCCCTTGCCGTCCAGAAATGCGTGGCGTGGCGGTATTGCGCGTGGCCGAGCGTTACGCCGCCGGTTGTCCAGCGCGCCATCCAGAGCGGGCTGCGGTCGGTATCCACCAAATCCCGCGTCTGAAAATCTTCGACAAACGAGAAGTCCGCCGGCGCCGCACACAGCGGCGCCGAGAGCGCCGGCAGCAGCAACGCCGCGCACCCGTAAAAGACTCTCGCTGTATTAGAGAGTATGTGTTTGCACCTCATGCCCGGTTCCCGGATTTCCGGGCCATTGTTCCATAATGGGCCGCCATCGGCAAGCAACCCCCGAAAAAGCGCGCTGTACAGCGGTTTTTCCGCCCAAACCGGCGGCATCCGGTGCTATAATCGCGCCCATCGCATTTTCGCCCCCGACGCCATTTTTGCCCGCAAACGCCATGACCCAACCCCCAAACGCCATGACCCAACCGATGAAACCACTAATCAGCGCGCACAATATCACCGTCATGCGCGGGCGGCACGCGCTGCTGCAGAATGTCTCGCTGCATGTCGGCGAGCGCGACTTCATCACCGTGGTCGGGCCGAACGGCGCCGGCAAATCCACGCTGCTGAAATGCCTGCTGGGGTTTCACGCGCCCGACAGCGGCGCGGTGGCGCGCGCCGCGGGGCTGAAAACCGGCTATGTGCCGCAGCGGTTTTCCGCCGACCGCGCGATTCCCATCTCGGCGCGGCGCTTCCTGACGCTGCGGCGCAAGGCGGATGACGCGGCGGTGGCGCGCGCCGCCGCCGAGACCGCGGTCGGCGATGTGCTTGACAAGCCGCTCTACGCGCTGTCCGACGGCGAATTGCAGCGCGTGCTGCTGGCGCGCGCGCTGCTCGGCGAGCCGCAACTGCTGGTGCTGGACGAACCGGCGCAAAACCTTGATATTTCAGGGCAACTGGCGTTCTACAAACTGCTGGAACGGATTTACCGCGAGCGCGAGATGTCCATTCTGATGGTGTCGCACGACCTGCACCTGGTGATGGCCTCGACGCGCCGCGTCGTCTGCCTGTTTCACCATGTGTGCTGCTCCGGCGAGCCGCACGAGGTCGCGAAAGACCCGGATTTCATCGCCCTGTTCGGCGACGACATGGCGCGGATGATGGCGGTTTATCACCATGTCCACGACCATGTCCACGAGCGGGCGGGCGCGCGCGCGGACGACGGCGCCGAACATGCTTGAAGACTTTGTGCTGCGCGCGCTGATCGCCGGCGTCGGCGTCGCGCTGATTGCCGGCGCGCTCGGCTGCTTCGTCGTGTGGCGGCGCATGGCCTACTTCGGCGACTCGCTGGCGCACAGCGCGCTGCTCGGCGTCGCGCTGGGGCTGCTCTACGGTTTCAGCGTCAATCTCGGCACCATCGCCGTGTGCTCGGCGTTCGCGGTGCTGCTGGTGTGGCTGCGCCAGAAACATGTGCTGGCGACCGACACGCTGCTCGGCATCCTCGCGCACGCCGCGCTGTCGGTCGGCGTCGTCGCCGTCAGTTTTCTCGACAACACGCGCTTTGACCTGCACGGCTACCTGTTCGGCGACATCCTGACCGTCACCGCGCACGACCTCTGGTGGATTTACGGCGGCGCCGTCGTCGTCCTCGGCCTGCTGCTGGCCAACTGGCCGGCGCTGACGCTGATGACGATACACGAGGACCTGGCGCGCGCCGAGGGCGTCAACACCTTTCTCATGCACCTGCTGCTGATGTTTCTGATGACGATTGTCGTCGCGGTGTTTTTGCGCATCGTCGGCATCCTGCTGATTACCTCGATGCTGATTATCCCGGCGGCGACGGCGCGCCAACTGGTGCGCTCGACCGGCGCGATGGCGGCGGCGGCGGCGGCGCTCGGCGCGGCGGCGGTCGTCGCCGGCATCTTCGGCTCGATGGTGTTCGACACGCCGTCCGGCCCGTCCATCGTCGCGGCGGCGGCGCTGATGTTCGCGGTGGTGTTTCCGCTGTCGCTGATGGTGCGCGCGCGCAACCGCGCCCCTAATGAACCGGCTGAACCGGCGCGCCGGCGCGCTTGACTTCCTCCAGCAGGTTTTCCGGCGTGCGGTAGCCGTTCAGCAGTTTGCCGTCGGCGAGCAGGAAGGCGGGCGTGCCGCGCACGCCGAGCGTCTCGGCGATTCGCATGTTGCGGTCCACCGGGTGGTCGCAGTCTTTCTGTTCAAGCGCGGCGCCGTTCTTGGCGCGCTCAAACGCGGCGCGGCGGTCGTCGGCGCACCACACTGAAATGGCGTCGCGGCGCGATTTCTGGCCGAGAAACGGAATCAGCAGGTAGTTGACGCGGATGCCGAGTTCATTGACGCGCGCCATCTGGCGGTGGAATTTGCGGCAGTAGCCGCAGTTCACATCGCTCAGCACGGTGACCGTGTACAGCGTTTTTTCGGGCGCGTAGGAGATGACGGCGCCGGCGCGGGCGCTGTCGGCGACGGCGTGGCGCAGGCCGGTGTAGGCTTGCTCGGTCAGGTCGGTGCTGGTTTTCAGGTCGTAGAGCGTGCCGGAAAGCAGGAACGCGCCGTCGTGCGTCAGGTAGTAGATGCTGCCGCCGGCGACGACTTCGTACACGCCCGCCAGCGGCGTCGGCGTCACCCGCTCGACGCGGACATTCGGAAACGACGGCGCCATGTACTGCGCGGCCTGTTCGGCGGTCATTTCTCCGGCGCCGGCGCCGCCCGTCGCCAGCACCGCCGCCAGCAGCGCCGTGCGCGCCGTGGTGCGCGCCATCGTGCGCGCCGTGGTGCGCGCCGTCATGCGCGCCGTCGTGTGCGCCGTGATGCCTTCTGTCGTTTGCTCTGTCATCTGCCTTGTCATCGTTTGCATCATCGCCTCCTCAGTAGTTGAACGCCGTCAAATGCATTGTGACGACGCCGCCGTGGGCCTGGTCTGAATCAATGATTTCGCGGTGTTCCAGTTTCACCAGACCGACGCCCGGAGCATACCACTCGTCGGTCATGAAGACAACTTTGTCGCGCGCGACGCTGAGGCTGCGCGCGATGTCAAGCCGCGCCTCGCCGCGCACATGCAGGCATTGCTCAAAGCGCCCCGCCGGCACTTCCACCGTCTCGCCGGCGGTGAGTATCCGCCACTGCATCTCGTAGTCAAACGCGCGCTTCAGCGGGGTCTCGACCGGAAACGGGCGCGCCAGCAGATACGGCTTGACGCGGTACGACCAGCGGGTGCCGGGCCGCAACGGCTTCTTCAGCACAAAGCGCCCGCTTTCGGCGGGGCGCGGGTGTTTCTCGATGACGGTGCGCTTGGCGGTGCGGACGATGCCGTCATCAAGTTGTTGCAGGTAGTAGTAGTTGCCGGTGCCGGTCTTGCGGACATGGTGCAGTTCGCCGCCCACCCGCCGCTCGCCGAGGTTTTCGATGTGCAGGGTGTTTTCGGTGCGTTTGCCGGGCGTCTTTGTCACCACGCGGTAATCCCAGGCGAGGCCCTCGTCGAGCGGGAAGTAGCCGCGCGGCGGCTCGCCGCCGCAGGCGGCGGCGAGGGCGCACGCCGCCGGCACAAGACACCACCGCGCGAAGTGCGTCATGCCCGCTACTTGTCCGGCAGTTCCGGGTCCGGCAGGTCGTAGATCAGGATGCGCGAGACCTCGTCTTCCGCCCACAGCCTGGCGATGCCGCTGGCGCGGCGGCGCACCCCTGCCTCGACCTCGCCGACCTGCACGATGCCGTCGCGCAACTGCTTCATCGCGGCGCCGACCTGCCCGTGCAACTGCCGCGAATACGGCACGCGGTAGGCGCGCGGCTCCCTGCCGAGGCGGTCGTCCTCCAGCGACACGGCCCAGAGATGAATGACGCCGCGGCTGCCGGTCTCTTCGTCCGGCTCGTCTATGCTGCCGGCGAGCATCATGAATTTCTGCGGCAGCGCCGCGCGCGCCGGCCAGCCGAGAAAGGATTCAAGCGATGTGTAGGTTACATAATACAAAAGGCCGGTCAGCGCCACCGCGCCGATCTTGACCCACGGCGGCCAGCGCGAGTAGATGTTCAGGCTCAGCAGCAGCACGGCGAGCGCCATGTATGCCACGGTGATGCCGACGATGGCGCCGCTCATCCTTCCGCCCGGACGCTGACGAGGGCCTTCGGCAGCGTGTTGATGTCGGCGACGCTGCCGTCGCGCTCCAGGTTGAAACGCACCGCGGTGCGCTCGGCGCCGGCGCGCTCAAGCAGGACCTTGCCGTAGAAGAAGATGTCGAGCGCCGGGTTGACGCGCGCGACGCTGACCTCGGCGGTAACCGGCTGCTCCGTCAGCGACTTGTAATAGTGCAGGTTGACGATGTATTCGCCCGGCACCAGGCGGCGGATGGTGATGACCTCCTGGTTCAGCGGGTTGACGACTTCCTCGCCGTCCACGCGGATGGTGTCGTTGGAAAGGCCGCGGTCGTCGCGGTCGAGGTGCATGAAGCCGTCCTCGGTGTTGCGAAACCAGACCACCCTGCCGTCGGGGTCGCGCACCCAGGTGTCAATGTCGTCGGGGCTGTGGTCGGGCCACTTGACCGTGACGATGTATTCGGCCTTCAGGTCTATGGCGCCGGTGCGCGCGGGCGGATTCATGAAGACGATGGCTATCAGAAACAGGAAGGTGAAGATCAGCAGCACATTGAACAGCAGGTCGGTGAACGGGTCAATCGCGTCGGCCCTGGTTTGTCGCCCGCGTCGCACGCCCGTCACCGCGCAAACGAGTGGGTTTCGGCGAAGTGCGCGGCGGCGGCGACGAGGCGGTCGGCGCCGCGGTCGAGCAGCAGGTACTGAAAGCCGAGCAGAATGGTGCCGAGCAGCCCGACCAGCGTCGTGTTCAGCGCGACTCTCATGCCGCGCGTCATCTCGCTGAACAACTCGTGCGCGTGCTCCGGCTCGAACGACGCCGAGCCGGTGATCGAGGACAGCATCAGGATAAAGCCGATGACCGTGCCGAGCAGCCCCAGTTTGATCAGCAGTTGCGCGAAAAACCAGCCGGTGGCGTGGGCGCCGCCGGCCTCCTCGGCGAGCATGTCGTCCAGGCGCGACCACTGGCGGCGGTCGGTCTCGCCGGGCGGCCCGCCGCGGCAGCGGAAAACGCCGGCAAGGTAGTCCGACACCGGCGACGACGCCAGCGCCGCGCCGTCGAGCGACAGGCGCACGCCGTCAAAACGCAGCGCGCCGGGGTTGGCGGTGATTGCGCCGAGTTCGTTCAGTTGCGCCGACAAGAACACGCTGCGCAGCGCGCAATGAACGGTGCCGCCGGCGAAGATCAGCGCGATGACGATGGACAGTTTGGTCGGGTCGGTCCGGAAAATGTCCTGCACCAGTTCGTGCTCCCACGCCAGCCACAGGATGAACGCGAGCACAAAGGCGAAAATCAGCCATTGCAGGAACAAGGCGTGCGCGGGCGCCTGCGACCGCGGCGGAAATTCGCCGCCGTCACCGGACGCCGCACTGAAACCGAAAGGCCGTTCCATCACGCCCGGATAGTAACACACCGCCGCGCCGGCGGCGGCGCGGCGCGCGGCGCGCAAAAAAAACCCGCGGTGGCTGCGCCACCGCGGGTTTTGGCCGGACTTCAAATCCTTTGAATCAGAACGGGTTCACCCTGTGTACGGGTTCGCGCCGAGTCTGTGCTGGCGATCTTCGGGAACCAGAAAATCCACCATGGTGTCGTACGCCCGACCCATCGCTTGCCGGTGCCTTGTCTTGTCCTCTTGTGATATCCCCCAGAAGCCGGGATCCCCCAGGTCGCTCCAGGCCACATCATGCCGCGCGCCGCCGGACACCGAGGAAATATCCTCATCCTTCAGCACGCCCGTTCTCGCCGCCGACGGAAGCGAGATGTGCCAGCACTTGTCATCATTGCGGTGAACCACAATCTTCGAGTCAGCCGGGATTTCCAGGCCGGTAATCTTCGACATCACCGCTTTCGGGTCTTTGTCAAATTCGGCGCGAAAATCCGCATCCGTCTGATAACGCAGCGCCACCATCGCAGCCAGGGCTTCCTGTGTCGCCGGCAGTTTCGTCATTTTTGTTTCCATTGTGCAAATCTCCATTACGATGTTAAACAAATGAATTTTTGCCACTGACATTGCTGCCACTGACATTGCTGCCACTGACATTGCTGCCACTGACATTGCTGCCACTGACATTGCTGCCACTGACATTGCTGCCACTGACATTGCTGCCACTGACATTGTGATTATGCCGCAAAAACGCTGAAAGTCAATACTGACAAAGGTTTCTGAACGGATTGACGACGATGAAACCTGCGTGATGCCGGGGCGTTCCGGACTGAACATTCACTTGCTTCTCGCATGGCACAACCGGGGGGAAGAACTGCTTGCTGAATACCCTGAAATTCCACCAAAACAAATGGGCCTGCCAAAAAATTGGAGGCTTGCGCTCCCCGGTAAATCGTGAGCCTGGATTGTCTTGCGCCGGCGGCGCAAAAAAAACCCGCGGTGGCTGTGCCACCGCGGGTTTTGGGTTTTAGCCGGGATTTACTCCCTTCCCCCCAAACGGAGACTATCCGGCATGGAGAGTCCCATCATGCCAAACATTCTCTCGTGCGCTGCATCCATCCCTTGCTTGTACCTTTCTCCCTCGGCCGGGGACACTCCCCAGAACGCAGGATCCCCCAGGTCGCTCCAGGCCACATCATGCCGCGCGCCGCCGGACACCGAGGAAATATCTTCATCCCCTATCGCGCCCGTTCTCGCCGCCGACGGCAGCGAGATGTGCCAACACTTGTCGTCGTTGCGGTGAACCACAATCTTCGAGCCAGCCGGTATTTCCAGGCCGGCAAGCTTCGACAGCACCGCTTTCGGGTCTTTGTCAAACTCGGCGCGGAAATCCGCGTCCGTCTGATAGCACAAAGCCACCATCGCAGCCAGAGCTTCCTGTGTCGCCGGCATTTTCGTCATTTTTGCTTCCATTGTGCAAATCTCCTTAAAAGATGTTAAACAAATGAATTTTCTGCCACTGACACTGCTGCCACTGACACTGCTGCCACTGACACTGCTGCCACTGACACTGTAATTATGCCAAAGAAACGCGGAAAATCAATACTGACAAAGGTTTCTGAACGGATTGACGGCGATGAAACCTGCGTGATGCCGGGCGTTCCGGACTGAACATTCACCTGTTTTTCACCGCAACCCGGATTGTCTTATAATCAGCACCGCAACGCTCTTTTGGGGAACAAACCATGAAAAAATTCAACACTGCGGACACTGTGGATTACCGGCGGCGCAAGGAAGACGCCGAGGCCGACGCGCTGTTTTACGAGCGCTGGTCGCCGCGTTCGTTCAGCGGGCGCGAACTGCCGGAGGAGACGCTGCGCGTGATTTTCGACGCGGCGCGCTGGTCGCCGTCGTGCTACAACGACCAGCCGTGGCTGTTTGTCACCGCTTCAAGCGGCGCGGCGGACTTTGATGTGTTTCTGAACCTGCTGGTGGAGGGCAACCAGGGGTGGGCGCACAGCGCGTCGCTGCTGGGCTTTCTGTTCGCGCGCCTGCACTTCGACCACAACGGCAAGCCGAATGCGTCGGCGGTGTTCGACTGCGGCGCGGCGTGGATGGCGATGACGCTGCAAGCGCGGCGCCTCGGCCTCTACACGCACGGCATGGCCGGCATCAAGCGCGACGAGGTCTGCGCGGCGCTCGGCGTGGACGAGGACAAATACCGCGTTGTCTGCGGCTTCGCGCTCGGCGAAATCGGCGCGCCGCAGCAACTGGCCGCGGAACTCGCCGACGGTGAAAAACCGTCGCCGCGAAAACCGTTGCCGGCGATATGGCGGCGCGGCGCATGACGGCGCGCGGCGCGCGGTGGCTGGCGGCGGCGCTGTGGCTGGCGGCGGGCGCGGCGGCGGCGGTCGAGACGATTGATATCGCGTTCCTGAAAAAAGAAGCGGAAAAACTGCCGAAACTGTCCAACCTCGACCCGCCGCCCGCCGACGACGGCGCGCTCGGCGGCATGCAGGGCATCACCGACAACAACACCACCGGAAAATTTCTCGGCCACCATTACCGACTTGAAACCGTCGTCCTCGGCGAGGACGGCGACGCCGGCGGGGCGCTGCGCGAACTGCACGCGCGCGGCGTGCGGCAGTTTATCGTGGATGTCGCCGCCGACGAGTTGCTGGCGCTGGCCGACTCCGGCGCCGGGCGCGAGTCGTGGTTCTACAATGTCGGCGCCGGCGACGACACGCTGCGTACCAGGCAATGCCGCCGCAACATCCTGCACATCACGCCCAGCCATTCAATGCGCGCCGACGCGCTGGCGCAATACCTGATTGCGCGCAAATGGCCGCGATGGTTTCTGGTCGTCGGACAGCGCGCCAACGACACCGGCTTCGCCGCCGCCGTGCGCCGCGCGGCGAAAAAGTTCGGCGGCAAAATCGCCGCCGACAAAAAATGGGAATACGGGCCGGACATGCGGCGAACGGCGGCCTCGACGGTGCCGGTGTTCACGCAGGATGTGGACTATGATGTGCTCATCGTCGCCGATGTCGTCGGCGAGTTCGGCGAATACCTGGCCTACCGCACCTGGAAGCCGCGCCCGGTGGCCGGCACCCAGGGGCTGAAGCCGGTGACCTGGCACCGCACGCACGAACAATGGGGCGCGGCGCAGATTCAGAGCCGCTTTCTGAGAAACCACGGGCGGCGCATGTCGGAGAAGGACTACGGCGTGTGGTCGGCGGTGCGCGCCATCGGCGAGGCGGTGACCCGCAGCCGCTCGACCGGCCACGCGCAAATCGCGGACTACATCCGCGGCGATGCGTTTGAACTGGCCGGTTACAAGGGGCAGAAAATGTCGTTCCGCAAATGGAACCGGCAACTGCGCCAGCCGATACTGCTGGTGTCGCCGACATCGGTGGTGTCGGTGTCGCCGCAGCGCCAATTCTTGCACCAGCGCTCGGTGCTGGATACAATGGGCTACGACCGCCCGGAGTCGCAATGCAAACTCGGCGAAACACCGTGAACAGCGAGGAAAATCCATGAAAAACCAGGCAAAACCCGCAAAAGTCGCGCTGGCCGCGGTGCTGGCTGTGTCGCTGGCCGGGGCGCAGATTGCGCCGCCGGCGCTGGCGGCGACGGCGCACACCATCTATGTCTCGAACGAGAAGGACAACACCGTCAGCGTCATTGACAGCGAAACGCTCGAGGTGGTTGACCTGATCAAGGTCGGGCAGCGCCCGCGCGGCATCGCCGTCAGCAAGGACCAGAAACTTCTCTACCTGTGCGCCAGCGACGACGACGAAATTCAGATTATTGATCTCGACAGCCGCAAGGTCACCGGCTCGCTGCTGTCCGGCCCCGACCCGGAGTTGATGACGCTGTCGCCGGACGGCTCGATACTCTATGTCGCCAACGAGGACGACAACATGATCTCGGTGATTGACATCGGGCGCAACCGCATCATCAAGGAGATTCCGGTCGGCGTCGAGCCGGAGGGCATGGGCATCAGCCCCGACGGCAAGACGCTGGTCAACACTTCGGAGACGACCAACATGGCGCACTTTGTCAACACCGCCACCTTCAAGGTGTTTGACAATGTGCTGGTCGGCAGCCGCCCGCGCTTCGCCGAATTCACGCACAGCGGCGGGCAGGTGTGGGTTTCCGCCGAGGTCGGCGGCACCGTCAGTGTCATCGAGACGGCGACGCGCAAGGTGCTGAAAACCATCTCGTTCTCGCTGCCGGGCGTCAAGGCCGAATCCATACAGCCGGTCGGCGTGCGCCTGACGAACGACGACCGCTTCGCGTTCGTCGCGCTGGGGCCGGCGAGCCGCATCGCCGTCATCAATGCCGCGACCTTTGAGGTCGAGAAATACCTGCTGGTCGGCGCGCGCGTGTGGCAACTGGCTTTCAGCCCCGACGAGAAAAGGCTCTACACCACCAACGGCGTCAGCAACGACATCTCGGTGATTGACACCGAAGACCTGCGCGTCGTCAAGTCGGTGGCGGTGGGGCGCTATCCGTGGGGCGTTGCGGTACGCGCCGGTGGCTGACGGCCCGGCCCTCGCGGTCGCCGGGCTGGGGCACAACTACGGCGGCTTCCGGGCGCTTGATTCGGTTGACTTCACGGTCGAGCGCGGCCAGTTCGCGGTGCTGCTCGGCAGCAACGGCGCCGGCAAGACGACGCTGTTCTCGCTGCTGACCGGCCTCTACCACAGCCGCGACGGGCGCATCAGCGTCTGCGGCCACGACCTGAAAAGGCGGCCTTCAAGGGCGCTTCGCAGCATCGGCGTCGTGTTTCAGCAGCGTTCGCTCGACGCCGACCTGACGGTGTGGCAGAACCTGCGTTATTCGGCGAGTTTGCACGGCATGTCGCCGCGCCTCGCGCGCGAGCGCGCCGGGGAGGAAACCGCGCGCCTCGGCATGAACGACCGCATGAACGACAAGATACGCCATCTCAGCGGCGGCCAGGCGCGGCGCGTGGAAATCGCGCGCGCGCTGATGCACCGCCCCGAACTGCTGATTCTGGACGAGCCGACTTTCGGCCTTGATGTGCCGGGGCGCGAGGCGATACTCGGGCATGTGCGCGCGCTGTGCGGGCGCGGGCTGTCGGCGCTGTGGACGACGCACCTGCTCGACGAGGTGCACGCCGACGACGCGCTGCTGGTGCTGAAAAAGGGCCGCCTGATGAAGACCGGCGCCGCCGGCGCGCTGGCCGGTTGCGCCGAACCCGCCGAAATGAGAAGCCGACTGGCGTCCTTTCTGTGAACCATCCGGCATGACAACGCACGCCGACAAGGGCGCCGACAAGAGCACTGACAAAGGCGCCGACCGCCTGTCGGGCGCCGCTTTCTTTCATTTCACCGCCGGCATCGTGCGGCGCGAGATGCTGCGCTTTATCCAGCAGCGCGAGCGCTTCATCGCGGCGCTGGTCAGGCCGCTGGTGTGGCTGTTCATCTTCGCCGCTGGTTTTCGCTCGGTGCTCGGCGTGTCCATCATTCCGCCGTACGAGACCTATGTGCTCTACGAGGAATACATCACGCCCGGCCTGATCGGCATGATTCAACTGTTCAGCGGCATGCAGACCTCGCTTTCCATGGTCTATGACCGCGAGATGGGCAGCATGCGCGTCCTGCTGACAAGCCCGGCGCCGCGCTGGTATCTGCTGGTCAGCAAACTGACGGCGGGCGCCGCGATTTCGGTGTTGCAGGTGTATGTGTTTTTGCTGGTGGCGTGGTTCTGGGATGTGCGCCCGCCGGCGGCGGGCTATGCCGCGCTGTTGCCGGCGCTGTTTCTGACCGGGCTGATGCTGGGCTCGCTGGGGCTGTTTCTGTCGTCGGTCATCAAGCAACTGGAGAACTTCGCCGGCATCATGAATTTCGTCATTTTCCCGATGTTCTTCACATCGTCGGCGCTCTACCCGCTGTGGCGCATCAAGGAGTCGAGCGTGCTGCTGTACCACATCTGCAACTACAACCCGTTCACGCACGCGGTCGAGTTGATTCGCTTCTCGCTCTACACCTCGTTCAGCGCGCAGGCCTTCTCGGTGGTGCTGGCGACGACCGCGCTGTTCATCGCGCTCGCCGTCATCGGCTACGACCCGTCGCGCGGGCTGCTCGGCATCCGGCGCAAGGGCGGGTAGCGGCGCCGCCCGCTCCGCCGGCGCCTACTCCGCCGGCGGCTGCGCGGTTTTCAGGTAGGCCAGCAAGTCGTCAATCTGCTTGTCGTCCTTGAGGCCGAGGAAAATCATGCGCGTGCCCTCGATGAAGGTGCGCGGCTGCTTGACGAGTTGGCGGATGGTGTCGTCGTTCCAGACGACATCGGCGTTTTTCATCGCGTCGGTGAAGAGCGCGTAACTGGCGAGCGTTCCCGACTTGCGGCCAAAGACGCCGTGGAGGCTCGGGCCGACCTTGGAAACATCCTTCTCCAGCGTGTGGCACACGCCGCACTTGATGAAGACCTGCTTGCCGGCCTCGGCGTCGCCGGCCTGCGACGGCGCGGCGGCGGCGAAAGACAGCGCCAGCGACAGCGCAAGGATTCCTGTGTTGTGGTTCATGTTGATTGAGCCTCCTGTTGGTTGGGGTTGGAACGGCGGGCGGCGACGATTTCCTCGACCGCCGACGGGTCGGCGAGCGTTGAGGTGTCGCCGAGGTTTTCGGTGTCGCCGCTTGCGAGTTTTCGCAGAATGCGGCGCATGATCTTGCCGGAGCGCGTCTTCGGCAGGTTCGGCGTCCACTGGATGACATCGGGCACGGCGATGGCGCCGATTTCGCTTCGCACCAGGGCGCGCAGTTCGGACTCGATGGCGCCGCCGCCGGCGACGCCCGCCATCAGCGTGACAAAGGCGTGTATGCCCTGCCCCTTGACCTCGTGCGGGAAGGCGACGACGGCGGCCTCGGCGACGCGCTCGTGCAGCACCAGCGCGCTTTCAATCTCGGCGGTGCCGAGGCGGTGGCCGGAGACATTGATGACATCGTCCACGCGCCCGGTGATCCAGTAGTCGCCGTCGCCGTCGCGGCGGCAGCCGTCGCCGCTGAAGTAGTTGCCGGGGAAGGCGCTGAAATAGGTCTCGATGAAACGCCGGTGGTCGCCATAGACGGTGCGCATCTGCCCCGGCCACGGGCGGGTGATGACGAGGTTGCCCTCGCACGCGCCCTCGAGTTGGTTGCCGTCGTCGTCCACGACCGCCGGACACACGCCGAAGAACGGGCGCGTCGCCGAACCGGGCTTGAGCGTCGTCGCGCCCGGCAGCGGCGTGATCATGTGGCCGCCGGTCTCGGTCTGCCACCAGGTGTCCACCACCGGGCAGCGCGCGTCGCCGACGACATCGTAATACCACTGCCACGCCTCCGGGTTGATCGGTTCGCCGACGGTGCCGAGAACGCGCAAACTGGAGCGGTCGGTCTGCTTCACCGGGTCGTCGCCGAGGCGCATCAGCGCGCGGATGGCGGTCGGCGCGGTGTAGAAGATGTTGACGCGGTGCTTGTCCACCACGCGCCAGAAGCGCGAGGCGTCGGGGTGCGTCGGCACGCCCTCGAACATCAGCGTCGTCGCGGCGTTGGCGAGCGGGCCGTACACAATGTACGAATGCCCGGTGATCCAGCCGACATCGGCGGTGCACCAGTAAATCTCGCCGTCGCGGTAATCAAAACTGAATTTGTGCGTCATCGCCGCGTAGAGCAGGTAGCCGCCCATCGTGTGCAGCACGCCCTTGGGCTTGCCGGTGGAGCCGGAGGTGTAGAGGATGAACAGCGGGTCTTCGGCGGCCATCGGCTCGGCGGGGCAGTCGGCGGCGGCGGCCTCGCACAGTTCGTGATACCAGGCGTCGCGGCCCTCGTGAAACGGCGCCGCGCCGCCGGTGCGGCGGACGACGACGACCAGCCGCACTTCGGGGCATTTGGCCAGCGCCTCGTCCACATTGCGCTTCAACGGCACCGTCTTGCCGCCGCGCACGCCCTCATCGGCGGTGATGACGACGCGGCAGTCCGAGTCGAGAATGCGGCTGGCCAGTGATTCGGATGAAAAGCCGCCGAACACGACCGAATGTATCGCGCCGATGCGCGCGCACGCCAGCATCGCCACGGCGGCTTCGGCGATCATCGGCAGATAGATGCAGACGCGGTCGCCCTTGCGCACGCCGCGGTCTTTCAGCGCGTTGGCGAAACGGCAGACGCGGGCGTGCAGTTCGCGGTAACTCAGGGTTTGCGATTGCGACGGGTCGTCGCCTTCCTGGATGATGGCGGTGCGGTCGCCGTGGCGCTTGAGGTGGCGGTCAAGGCAGTTGTGGCAGACATTGAGTTCGGCGCCGTCAAACCAGCGTATCAGCCCCTCGCGGTAATCCCATTCCAGCACCTTGTCCCACGGGCGCGACCAGTCGAGGAAGGCGCGCGCCTGTTCGGCCCAGAAAGCCTCGGGCGCCTCAATGGACTGGCGGTACATGCGCCGGTAGGTGTCTTCGTTGATGTGCGCGCCCGCCGCGATTTGCGCGGGCGGCGGGTAGGCCCGCTCTGTCATCAATGGATTGTCCCGTTGAAAATAAAATTGCCCCCCGGCCCTTGCGGACACGGGGGGCAATGGTTGACGGCTGTCAGGAAAGGCCGATGGTGACGGCCTTGGTCTCGGTGTAGTTGTCGAGCACCGCCTCGCCCATCTCGCGGCCCCAGCCGGACTGCTTGTAGCCTCCGAACGGCAGCGCCGAGTCGAAGATGTTGTAGCAGTTGACCCACACCGTGCCGGCGCGCAGTTGCGCGGCCAGCGTGTGCGCCTTGCTGACATCGCGCGTCCAGATGCCGGCGGCGAGGCCATAGACGGTGTCGTTGGCGCGGCGCACCAGTTCCTCGTCCATGCCCTTGAACGGCATCGCCGTGACGACGGGACCGAAGATCTCCTCCTGGTTGACCTTCATGTCCTGCTTCGTGTCCACCAGCACCGTCGGCTCGATGAAGTAGCCGGCGCCGTCTTTCTTGCGGCCTCCGACCGCGGCGCGCGCGCCTTCGGCGGCGCCGGCTTCGAGATAGCCCGAGACGCGCTCGTGCTGAATCTTCGAAACCATCGGCCCCATCTCGGTCTCGGGGTCGAGGCCCGGGCCGACCTTGATCTTCGACGCCGCCTCGGAAACGCCCTCGACGACCTTGTCGAAGATCTTGTCGGAGGCGTAGAGACGCGAACCGGCGCAGCAACACTGGCCGTGGTTGAAGAAGATCGCGTTGGCGGCGCCGGGAATGGCGGTGTCGAGATCGGCGTCGTCGAGCACGATGTTCGGCGACTTGCCGCCGAGTTCAAGCGACACCTTTTTCAGGTCCGCAGCCGCCGCCTTGACGATCAGGCGCCCGACCTCGGTCGAGCCGGTGAAGGCCACCTTGTCCACGCCGGGATGCGACGCCAGCGCGGCGCCGGCGGTCTCGCCGAAACCGGTGACGATGTTGACGACGCCGTCGGGAAGGCCCGCTTCCTGCAGGACTTCGCCGAGCCGCAGCGCCGACAGCGGCGTTTCCTCCGCGACCTTGAGCACGACGGTGCAGCCGGTCGCCAGCGCCGGGGCCAGTTTCCACGCCGCCATCAGCATCGGGAAATTCCACGGGATAATCTGGCCGACCACGCCGACGGGTTCGGGTGTCGTGTAGGAGTGGTACCTCGCGCCCGGCGTGTAGAGCACCGACAGCGGTATCGTCTGCCCGTGCATCTTGGTCGTCCAGCCCGCCATGTAGTGGAACATGTCCGCCGCCAGCGGCACATCGGCGACGCGCGCGATGGTGATGGGCTTGCCGTTGTCGAGCGATTCGAGTTCGGCGAATTCATCGAGGTTGTCGAGTATCAGGTCGCCAATCCGCGAAATCAGCCTGCCGCGCGCCGACGGCGTCATTTCCGGCCACGGGCCGGATTCAAACGCCTTGCGCGCGGCCTTGACGGCGCGGTCAATGTCCTCGCTCTCGCCCTCGGCGACCTGCGCGATGACTTCCTCGGTGGCCGGGTTGACCACATCGAAGGTTTTGCCCGACGCCGACGGCATCCACTGGCCGCCTATCAGCATCTTTCTGGGCTCCCGGATGAACTGTCGCGTGTAGCTTTCCAGTTCAACCGCCTCTGCTGTTGCACTCATGGTTTCTCCTCCATAGGGTTGGGTTGATTCTGTTCAGGGCGCTTTCTGTCCCGCTTCCATGTGATGGCTGGAGTGAACCGGCTTCATCAGCGCGTTGGAAATCAGCGCCAGCAGCAGCAGGAACGCCATCAGATACATTGTACTATTGTAAAGGCTTGGGGTCGGGTCAATCGTGCCGGGCGGCGCGATTTCAAGCAATTTGGCCAGGGTAACGGTCTTTTTCTCTATCAGCAGGTCAAGTTGGCCGATGCCCGCGCCGAAGGTCTCGGCGAATTTTTCGGGGCTGATTTTCGCCGCCATCTCGTGAATCGCGTCGCTCAGCGAATGCCGGCGCAGCGTCGTGATGGCGAGCGGGCCGAAAATGCCGGCGGCGCTCCAGGCCGTCAGCAGCCGCCCGTGGATGCCGCCGACATGGTGCGTGCCGAAGATGTCGGCCAGATAGGCGGGAATGGTCGCGAAGCCGCCGCCGTAGAAAGTGAAGATGATCATCGTCGCCGCGTAGAAGAACACCAGCCAGAACACCGCCGGGTTGACGCTGACCTGCTGCGCGGTGAACGGCACCGACAGGTAGAGCAGGATGCCGCCGACGAAAAAGATCCAGTAGGTGTTTTTGCGGCCAATGAAGTCGGACGAACTCGCCCACAGCAGGCGCCCGATCATGTTGAAAACGCTGATCATCAGCACATAGGCGGCGGCGAAGGCGCCGTCCACGATGTTGGGCAGCGTCGTGCCGAAAATCTCGACGACCATCGTCTTGGCGACGCCGATGACGCCGATGCCCGCCGTCACATTGAAGCACAGCACAATCCACAGTTGCCAGAACTGCGGGGTTTTCAGCGCCTGGTCAATGTGGACGTTTTCCTGCGTCATCATTTTTTTGGCGGCGGCCTCGGCGCTCGGCGGCGTCCACCCTTCCGGTTTCCAGTCCTTCGCCGGCAGCCGGTAACTCAGCGCGGCGATGATCATCACCGTGAAGTAAATCAGCCCCATCACAAGAAACGTGCCGGCGGCGCCCGCCGAGCCGGTGCCGACCAGGTACACGCCGGCGTCGCCGGGGACGATCATGTTGGCAACCTCGCCGGCGCCGACGACGACGACCTCTTTCATCTCGCCGCCGACTTCGACGAAACGCCGGCCCGCCTCGGTCACCAGTTCCATGTCGGCGACCGGGCCGAGGTAGTCGGGCGCGCGGTGGAATTTGGTCAGGAAATACTCTTTCAGCGGCGTCGCCAGCATCGCGCCGCCGCCGAAGCCCATGATGGCCATGCCGGTGGCCATGCCGCGCCGGTCGGGGAACCAGCGTATCAGCGTGCTGACCGGCGACACATAGCCAAGCCCCAGGCCGGCGCCGCCGATGACGCCGTAGCCGAGATACACCAGCCACAACTGGTGCGTCAGGATGCCGAGACTGCCGACCAGGTAGCCGCCGCCCCAGCAACTGGCGGCGACGATGCCGACGGTGCGCGGCCCGACTTCCTCAAGCCATTTGCCGGCGAACGCCGCGGCAAGCCCGAGAAACAGAATCGAGACCGTGAAAATCCAGACGACTTCGCCGAGCGTCCAGTCGTCGGCGCTGGAGGCGGCCACGCCCACCACTTTCGTCAACGCCGGATTGTAGATGCTCCACGCATAGACGGAGCCGATGCACAGATGAATGCCCATCGAAGCCGGCGGCACCCGCCAGCGGTTGAAGCCCGGCCCGGCGATGATGCTCTCCTTGGAGAAAAATCCGCTCATTGAGTCTGTCCCGTTGGTTGATGAAGCCTTCAGAAAGGCCGATAGACTATCACAAATCGCCGACAGCCTGCACGGGCGGCACAACGCCCGCCGTGGCGCGCGCGGCGTAAATCAGCGCGGTGTTGCCGAACCGGTTGCGCGCTAAAACCAGGGCGCCCTCGTCAAGCAACTGCCGAACCCGCTCCAGGTCGCCCTCGCCGGCCGCGTCAAACAACCGGAAATTCAGCGCACGCGGATTGTCCGCCGCCACGACGCAAGCCGCGCACAAACAAAACACCGCAAAAAAAGTCTTTGCCAGCAACTTCATAACATCCCCGCAGACCGCAAATTGCCCGCCCGCACAAAAACAGGATTATATACCCCATTATATACCCGAAAATTCACCGGCTGTTGCCTCAGAAACGCGCCCGTCCGGGCGCCGCCGGAATGCACGGCCCATGAACGACCGGGCTCACGATTGGGCAATTTTGACATCATGCGGTTTTCTGGTATTTTGCCTTCCTCATACCACTCTGGAGGGAGAACAATGAAAAAGTTGATTTTAGTTTGTATTTTGTGTGTGTATGCATTGCCCGCACAAGCCGACTTGAAAGGCAATGTTTTTAATTATCTCGAAACTTACAAGGGATTCATTGACAATGTGCGCGCCGGCAAGTTCCCCAATTTATCTCGTGTCATTGTGGGCGCCCCCACAAGCCTGACCAACAATCTCGCATTGTTGCATATGTCCGAGGTGATTGATGTAATCACCACCGGCACGATGAACGATTGTTGTTTTCGTTCTCCTCCGGATGTGTATGAGAACTATGCCAACGCGAAAACCGAACAGGTAATAAAGGCCACGACAATCACCAATCCGGGCAGTGCAACACCCTTCCAGATTCCATCCTACCTGGGCACCCAGATGGGAGAATTGGTGCAGCAATTCAGCATCGTCGCCGCCAGTCTGCCGACAACTTCAACGGGACTGGATGAATATGACGCCTTCGCCATTGAAATTATGCGGTCTCTCGCCCAGGACGAGGGCAGCAGCGCAAGCAATATTTTCAGCAATCTGATGTGGGGCTGGTCCTATATTGATTCGGCGCATTCAGAACTCAAGGAAAGCTTCAAGGATTATTATATCTATGCCTGCATCGTTTGTGACGGTGCGGGTTTTTTCAATACAGCCGGGCTGTACACAACCAACACTGTGACAGGCAGGCTGTATTATGATGACATCGTCACGCCTGCAAATTTCCCCGCCTCATACGCCTGGTTGCAGAAGCTGACCGGCCAGGGCCCGAAACCGCCGCTGCAAGCCAGCATCGGCTTGACATTGCAAGGCCAGGCCAAGGAGACGGAGAGGTTCTTGACCGCCGGCGTGATTTACCCGGCTCACTGCCATCAGGCCGAGGAACTGTATTTTGGACTGGATCCGATGGGAGTGTCCAAAACCGCACAATCCGATATTTTGAAGGGTTTAAATGGCTATGAGTATGACACCAAAAGTTACGGGATTGGCCCGATTAACTACTCCGGCTTGAAAATCAAGTTTTCATCGGATCTCAGCAGTCAGTTCCCACACAACTTTATGCCCGTCAAGAATGGCGACATCATTTATAACGCGAGTACCTACTACCATGCATTCAACGCCGGAGCACGTTTCCAGTTCACGCAGTGGGCGCGCCTCACCTGGCCACAGGAGGGCACCTACTTTCCGTTTAATGGCGGCCCCCAACCCCCTGCCGGGGTGGAGTGCCTTCCCAAGCCACAGTAAGCAGGCCGTGAGAGAAGCGATGATTGGCCGCCGCCTCCAATCCGGCGGTGGAAGTTGGCGCCTACGCCGATGCCGACAGCGCCGCGACATGGGCGGTGGTTGAAGTGGCGAGGCCCGGCAGGCTGTAGCCGCCTTCCAGCAGCGACACGAGGCGTCCGTCGCAGTGTTCGTCGGCCAGTTCGCGGACGATTTGCGTCAGGCGCGTGAAGCCGGCGTCGGTGATGTCGAAGCAGCCGAGCAAATCGTCCTTGCGGCTGTCGAAGCCCGCCGACACCAGCACTAGGTCGGGCCTGAAGCGGTGGGCCGCCGGCAGCAGGAAACGCTCGAAGGCGGTGATGATGTCGCCGTCTTTCGCGCCGCAATCAAGATGGACATTGATGTTGTAGCCCCGGCCCCGGCCCTCGCCTTTCCTCGCCGGGCTGCCGGTGCCGGGGTAGGCGCGGTAGTCGTGGGTTGAGAAGAACAGCACCGACGGGTCTTCGTAGAACGCGGCTTCGGTGCCGTTGCCGTGGTGGTAGTCCCAGTCCACAATCAGGATTTTTCCGAGGCCGTATCTCTTTTGCGCGTAGCGGGCGGCGACGGCCACCGTGTTGTAGAAGCAAAAGCCCTCCTCACGTCCGGTGTTGAGCGCGTGGTGGCCGGGCGGGCGGGTGGCGCAGAACACGCGCGCCGCGCGCCCGTCGCAGACCGCGCGCACACCGGCGATGCCGGCGCCGACGGCGCGCAGCGCGACATCGTGCGAACGGCCATAAAGGCCCCGGATTTGGTTAATATGCGCCTGCGTGTGAACCGCGAGCACCGCGGGTTCAATGCCTGTGGCGGGCGCCAGCGCCGCGGCCTTTGCCAGCAGGCCGCTTTGTTCCAGGCCGGCCATGACCGCCCGGTAACGGGCCGGTGATTCGGGGTGGCCCTCCTCCAGCCAGTGTTCCAGAAACAACGGGTCGGCGACAATCGCCGCGGCATGGCGCCCATCCGAGGCGCCAATGCGACCGCTGCCGGCAGCCGCCATCATCATCGAACTGGCTGCCATGCCCAGAAAACGCCTCCTGTTCACCGGAACCGACCTGTCGCCTTCACGCGGCGGGCGCGGCTCAACCCGGCTTGCGCGTCCGTTCAACGCAGCCTGCGGCCACGGCCATCTTGTGGAAGTTGTTTCACAGCGTGTTTTCCTCGCAAAGTGATTGAAATAGCGCAAGTATTTGGCCCGCCCCGGCGAGGGTGGACAAGTGCGTTGCCGTGCTATAATACACTGAACCATTTTCGATTTTGGAGGCAACATCAATGGCAACAACCATCACACGCCGCGGATTTCTTGCTTCGGGAGTCGCGGCGGCGGCGGCGCTCAAATTCCGGCCCGCTTTCGCTGAAGACGACCAGGCGGCATGGCGCGAGGTCCGGGAATTTCTTTTCCAGGACAGGCCGGTGCTCGACGGCGGCGAATTCGTCAAGATTGAGGCCCCGGTTCGCCCGGCCAACGGCGGCGATGTCTCGGTGCGGATTGTTCCGGCGGCGCCGCAAAAGGCCGACTACTTCATCCGCAAACACTATCTCGTGGTGGACAAAAACCCGTCGCCGGTCGGCGGCGTGTTCACGCTGTCGCCGAGAAACGGCACGGCGGAAATCGGCACCCGCATCCGCGTCAACGAATACAGCCATGTGCGCGTGATTTCCGAGACCAACCGCGGCGAACTCTACATGAACAAGGCCTTCGTCAAGGCGTCCGGCGGCTGCTCGGCGCCGCCGATGGACAACGACCCGATGGCAAAACTGAAGATGGGCCGGATGGAACTGGCGCGCAAGGGCGCCGGCGACGGCGACGCGCACGGCTTTCAGTTGTCGGTGCTGCACCCCAACAATTCCGGAATGCAGATGGACCAGATATCCATGCTCTTCATTCCGCCGCATTACATCGAGACCGTCGAGATTGCCAACGCCGACGGCGAACAGGTGTTCGCGGTGAAGGGCGACATTACTTTCAGCCAGAACCCCAGTTTCGACTTTTCCTACAAGCCGAAAAGGGCCGGTGACATCCTGCAGGCGAAGGCGGTGGATTCCCGCCAGAAAACCTACACCGCAACCTGGCCGGTTTCATCCGCCTGAACCGGCCCGCGACCGGGCGACGGCATGGAACTGCTCGCGGCGCAAGGCAAGATTGTCGCGTCGCTGATGCTGTTCATTCAGTCAATGACCGGCACCGTCGGCATTGACTTTCAGGCGCCGGAAATCCGCGTCATCCCGCAGTCCGAACTGGCGCGCAAGGCCTGCGACGGGCAGGCCTGCGAGGTCTATGGCTGGTTTTCCAACACCGACAAACTCGTTTATCTGGCGGACAACCAGGACTTCATCAACAACCCGCACGCGCGCAGCATCCTGCTGCACGAACTCGTCCATTATGTGCAGGACCAGATGAAGGCGCCGACGATGGTCAACGACTGCCTGACCTGGAAGGCGCGCGAATTGCAGGCCTACGACATCCAGTACGAATGGCTGCGCCGCCACCGCGTGCGCGCGCCGACGCCGTCGTTCAACGCGGTGCTGATCAATTTCGAGAATGTCCGCTGCCCGTACGGCAGGATGGACGCCGAAGCCGCCCCCCCGTCAACCGACTCGCCGGCGCACTGACCGGCGCCGCGCGGGTGCGGCCTTACCCGCCGAACCCTTGCAGCAGCGATACGACGGTGCGCCCGACCTGAAAAAACCTCTGCTCCAGCACGACCGGCTGCTCGCACAGGTGGCTCATCATTCTTTCGCGCTCCTCGAAGACGCGGATGTCCCATTTCTGGCGCGTCTGCAAGTCTTCCAGTTCCGCCTCGTCGGCGTCGCCGGCGCCCTCCATCTGCTCGAGTTTCTTCGCCTGGCCTTCAATGCGCCCGGCCATCATCTGCTGGCGTTTGCCGAAGCGCCTGATTCCGTCCAGCACCTTGCCGCGCTCGCGGTTCACCGCCCCGGTCAGCGCGCCCACCAGCAACCCGGCTTTCGCGCGCGTCGCGTTTTCGGGCGCGGCGAAAAACTTTCTGGCCTTGTCAAGGCTTTCCTCAAGCGTGAACTTGCGGCTGACCAACTCCTCGGCCAGCAGCAGGATGTCCTGCTCGCCCTGCCAACCGCCGTCGCCGGGCAGTTCGCCGGTCCAGAACCTGCCGGCGGAGACCGTCGGCACATAACTCTGCACGCACGGCCAGCCTTCGGGCGCGGCGTGCGGAGGCTGCGCGTGGGCGCCGGCAGCGAACACCGCCGCCAGCGCCGCCGGCACGATGCCGCCCGAACCGCAGCGGGCGCGCCTTCTTTCGTCCATCGTCGTCATCGTGTTCAGGGGCTATAATAGCAACACAAACGGGCGCCGGGCAACCGCGCCGCCCGCAACACCGGATTCATCCATGTCAAACAGAACCCGCCTGACGCCTTTGCTGGCACTTTTGCTGACGCTGTCCGCCGCGCCGCTCGGCGCCGCCGATGTCGTCCGCATCGGCACGCTGAAATTCGGCACCGTCAACTGGGAACTGGACACCATCCGCCGCCACGCGCTCGACCGCGAACAGGGCATCGCCATTGAAGTGCGCGAGTTCGCCAACAAGCAGGCCGCGCACATCGTGTTCCAGAGCGGCGAAGTGGACATGATCGTAACCGACTGGGTGTGGGTGTCGCGCGAGCGCGCCAGCGGCAAGCCCTTCAGTTTCATCCCCTATTCGTTCTCGCTCGGCGCAGTGATGACGCCCGCCGGCAGCGCCACCGCAGACCTGCGCGGACTGCGCGGGCTGCGCGTCGGCGTCGCCGGCGGCGCCTACGACAAAAGTTGGCTGCTGCTGCGCGCGTGGGCGCAAAAACAGCACGGCTTCGACCCGCTGGAGGCGTTTGATGTGCGCTACGCGGCGCCGCCGCTGCTGAACGGGCAGATTGAGCACGAAAAACTCGACGCGGTGCTGAATTTCTGGCACTACTGCGCGCGGCTCGAGGCCGCGGGCTATCGGCGGCTGCTGGAAATCCGCGATGTCGTCGCCGGTCTCGGCGTCGGCGCGGCGCCGATGGTCGGCTATGTCTTCAAGGAGCCGTGGGCGCGCGAACACGCCGGCATCGTCGCCCGCTTCAACGCCGCCGCGCGCAAGGCGCGCGGCAAACTGCTGAGGCAAGACGCCGAATGGGAACACCTGCGCCCGCTGATGCGCGTGGACGACGAGGCCGCCTTCACCGCGCTGCGCGACCGCTACCGCGATGGCATCCCGGCGCGCTGGGGCGAACGCGAGCGGGCCAACGCGGCGCGCCTGATGGAACTGCTGGCGCAACTGGGCGGCGACAAACTGACCGGCGGCGCGCGCCTGGCGCAGGGAACTTTCTGGGACGGCGTGAGTTTCTGAGGCGATGGCGGTCAGGAAAAAGACCTTCCCGGTCACGCCCCTCGTCTCGATTGTTTCGCTGATTCTGCTGTGGTGGCTCGGCTCGCGGCTGGCCGGCCCCGATTCGCTGCCGTCGCCGGCCAGCGTCGTCGGCGTCATCGCCGACGAGGCCGTGGGCGGCGAGTTGTTCTTTCACACCGGCGTCACGCTGTGGCGCGTCGCCGCCAGTTTCACCATCGCGATGATTGCCGGCATCACCATCGGCTTCCTGATGGGCGGCTTCCGCAAGGTCAACGAGATTCTCGACCCGTGGCTGCTGTTCTTCCTGAACCTGCCGGCGCTGGTCATCATCATCCTCGCCTACATCTGGATGGGGCTGACCGAGATTGCGGCGATTACCGCAGTCGCCATCAACAAGATACCCAATGTCGTCGTCACCGTCCGCGAGGGCGCGCGCACGATGGACCGCGGCCTGCAACAGATGGCGGCGGTGTTTCACTTCAACTGGTGGAAGAAACTGCGCCACATCATCGTGCCCGAACTGGCGCCCTACCTCGCCGCCGCGACGCGCTCGGGGGTGGCGCTGATCTGGAAAATCGTGCTGGTGGTTGAACTGCTCGGGCGCAGCAACGGCGTCGGCTTCCAGTTGCACCTGTATTTCCAGTTGTTCGACATCGCCGCGATCATGGCGTGGGGGCTGACTTTCATCATCATCATGCAGATGGTCGAACTGGCGCTGATTCAGCCGTTTGAGCGCCGGGTCAACCGGTGGCGGAAGTAGTGGCGCCGCCGGATGAGGCGGCGCCGGCCGCCGCGGCGCTGCACATTGACATCGCCGCCAAGACCTTCATCCGCCACGACGGCGCGGCGGTGCCGGTGCTGCGCGATGTGCGCTTCGGAATCAGCGGGCGCGAACTGGTCGTGCTGACCGGGCCTTCGGGCTGCGGCAAAACCACGCTGCTGAACCTGATTGCCGGCCTCGACGATGACTTCGACGGCCAGATCACGCTGCCCGAACACCGCGGCGACGGGCTGCCGCTGTCCTACATTTTCCAGGAGCCGTGCCTGCTGCCGTGGCGCACGGTGCGCGAGAACATCCGCCTGGCGCTGCCGTCGCCGGCGCAGTCGGGCGAGCGGATTGCGTGGCTGCTGGAGACCATGGGCCTGGCGGGGGCCGCCGACAGTTACCCGCAAACGCTGTCCACCGGCATGTCGCGGCGCGTGGCGCTGGCGCGCGGCTTTGTCGTCAACGCGCCGCTGCTGCTGATGGACGAACCGTTTTCCTCGATTGACGAACGCACCGCCGTGCGCCTGCGCAAACTGCTGCTGTCGCAACTGGAGTCCACGCCGTGCACGGTGCTGTTCGTTACGCACAACCTGCGCGAGGCGCTGTTCCTCGGCGACCGCCTGCTGATTCTGTCGGGGCGCCCGGCGACGCTGGCGGCGGACTTGCCGCTTGCATCCGGCGGCGCAAGAAGTGACGGAGCAGGTGTTGAAGGAAGGGGCCGCACAGCCGCCGAAATTGAGCACCTGCACACGGAAATCACCGGAAAATTTCCGGAGATACTGGGGTGATTGGGCTTATTTTCCTTGATAATCAATGGTTTAGCGTGGGTAAAGGGAAGGTTGCCATTGAATTGCAATATAAATTTGTGTATGTATAATCCCCGCTTGTTCGGTTGATTTTTCAGGAATTAACCCGGCAACTTTCATCCAGATGGATTTACCAAATTTAGGAGATACCTTAATGAAACACGCAAAAATTGCAGTGGCGGTTCTGCTCGGCAGTCTGCTGACAACCGCTCCTGCGTTTGCCGCTTTTGAGGGCCTGTCCATGATGCGCATGGGTGCCTGGGAAGTGGACTTCAGTGGTAATGTCAATGCGTTCGTCACGGACACGGAATGTAATGCCGGTGCCGGTACAATCGCTGGCGGATTGGCTTGCGGTTCGGCTGGCGTTGACAGAGACTACCACAACATCCGGACCGGCTTGTTGCCGTCCTGGTTCAACATGAGCGCTGCGACGGTTACCGACGAAGGCATCAAGACCGGCATACATATCAGTTTCCAGCCGGGTGTTGATAGCAACAATCTCCACGGCGGGAACGACAGTGCGTTGGGCCTGAACTCGTCCAACTTCCGGCAGGTATTCCTGACATTCGGCAATGAGAACATGGGCACATTCAAGATTGGCCGTGATCTCGGCGTATATGGCAGCGATGCGATTCTGAACGACATGACATTGCTCGGCGTCGGTTCAGGGGCCGGTGGCGGTGGTGGCAACACCACACTCGGGCGCATTGGCGTTGGTTACCTGTATGCCGACTGGAAATCACAGTTGCAGTACACATCGCCGAATATCAACGGCTTTACGTTGACTGCTGCGCTGATGGATACCTGGTCAACAAACGGGGCTAATGGTGAAAGTGCCAGTAGCACCATAGAAGATGCTAATGGCGCTATCGGTCAAGCAGGCGACAACTTCGGGTTTGAGGCCAAAGTCAACTACGCCTTTGACAACGGCGCCGGCACATCCGGTCTGCTGTGGGCAAGTTACATCCAGCAGGATGTGGACTTTGATCGGACGCTCCCTAGTCGCGACGCTGATGGCACAGTCGGAACCGCTACTACAGGTGATGATGGCGGAGATGCCAGCGGCTATGATGTCGGTTTCAAGGTTGCGTTTCACGACTTTGACCTCGTCGGCTATTACTACGACGGCGAGGGCATCGGTACGACCGGCTTCCTGCTTGACGGCTTTGACCTGGTCGGCGACGAACGCGATTCGGACGGCTGGTATGCACAAGCGCGCTACCGGATGCCGATGGGCACCTTGCTCGGCGTGAGTGTCGGCGAGAGCAATCTTGATCAAACCGATTATGATGAGACCAGATCCAACTCCAACCTGGTTGAAACCAACGAGTCATGGATAGTCGGCCTGTATCATCCCGTCGGCGAAGCGCTGAACCTGGTGATTGAATACACCGACACCGAATCCGAGGCACACAACGGCAGCGATGCGGACGATGAGTCGCTCGCCATCGGCGCCATCATGTTCTTCTGATTCTCTCCTTACAACATTTGGCAAATCGGAAAGGCGGGCGGTGGAAACACCACCCGCCTTTTTTTGTCTGTACCCGCACCTGCGGTACAATACAGGCATGAAAACCCCCTTCCGCAAACCCCGCTGCTTGCCGCGCCGTTTGCCGGCCCTGCTGCTCGCGGCCCTGCTGCCGGCGCTGCCCGTCTGCGCCGCCACCGAAACGCCCGGAACCGTCTGGCAACGCGGCGGCGAATATGTCCGGCTGGTTGACCGCGGCGGCGCGCGCGGCGCGCGCAACGACCACCCGGTCAAGATCGCCCCGAAAACACTCACCACCATCCTGGCCAACCTGAAAGTGGCGCCGGCGGACGACAAGCCGCGCGACACCGTCGTCAACATTGAACTGAACAAGACCATCCCGCTGTTCTCGCCGGCGGCGGCGCAGCGTTTCGGCAAGGTGCTGTCCGCCGCCCTGAACAAGGCCAAACCGGACGAAGACATCGTCTTCCAGGGCAAGGACAACACCTCGCTGGTCGGCTTCGTGAGAAAACCCGTGCACACGACCGGGCGCCTGTTCTGGAAAGGCGGGCGCCTGCACATCATCTTCGGCTCCGTCCACAAGGGCATCGTCAAACGCTGGGTTTTCGGCAGGGAGGCCGGCCTTGCCAACCCGCCGCACGAAGCCGAACGCGGCGTGACCCTGGCCAATCCCGGTTACCGCGTCGCGCTGACGCCGGGCGTGCGCCACGCCAGAACCCGCGGCGGCAAGACCCGCACCGACTGGATTGTCATTGACCCCGACATCGCGCTGACGGCGCCCGCCGACGAACCGGCGGCTTCGGCGAGACCCGCCGCCGGGCGCCGGGCCGACGCACCATTGCTTGAAGACCGGCTCAGACGGCTGAAAAAACTGCGCCGCGACGGACTGATTACAGAGAGGGCCTACCAGAGGAAAGTCCGGAGAATACTGGACGAACTATAAACAACCTTCATGGAGGACAAACCACAATGTTGAACAACGACTTTTACTCGCCGGAGAACCACGGCGCGTTCGAGGTTTTTGACCTGGGCGACTTTCAACTGGAGCGCGGCGGCTCGCTGCCGGGCTGCAAACTGGCCTACTCGACGCACGGCAAACTGAACGATGCGAAGGACAACGCCATCCTGTTTCCGATCATGTTTTCCGGCACCAGCGGCAGTCTGGCGCACTATGTCGGCGAGGGGCTGGCGCTGGACCCGTCGCGCTACTTCATCGTCTTTCCGAACCAACTCGGCAACGGGCTGTCCAGTTCGCCGCACAACACGCCGGCGCCGCACGGCATGTCGTCGTTTCCGGCGCTTGATATCGCCGACGATGTGCGCGCCCAGCACCGCCTGATGACGGAGCATTTCGGCGTCAGCGAACTGCAACTGGTGCTCGGCTGGTCCATGGGCGCGCAGCAGACCTACGAGTGGGCGGCGCGTTACCCCGACATGGTGCGCCGCGCCGCGCCGATTGCCGGAACCGCGCGCTGCACGCCGCATGACGCGCTGTATGTGGACACCTTCTGCGAGGCGCTGAAGTCCGACCCGGCCTGGAACGGCGGCGAATACACCGGCGCCAACGATGTGCAAACGGGGCTGCGGCGGCTCGCCCGCGTGTTCGCGCTGATGGGCACCTGCGCCGAATTCTACAAGCAGGAAGCCTGGAGGCGCATTGACATTCAGTCGTTCGACAGCCTGATGGCCGGCTTCTGGGAGAAATGGTTTCTGCCGATGGACCCGAATGCGCTGCTGTGCATGGCCGACAAATGGAAGAACGGCGATGTCGGCGCGCTCGCCGGCGGCGACCTGAAACAGGCGCTTTCGCGGATTACCGCCAAAACCTGCGTGATTGCGTTTTCCGAGGACATGTTTGTCCCGCTGAAAGACTGCCGCGACGAACAGCAAATGATCGCGGGCAGCCAACTGGAAGTCCTCGACAGCCTGTGGGGGCATTTCACGACGCTGGGACTGTTCGAGGAAGACTTCAAACGCATGAACGAAATCCTCGGCAATTTGCTGGCCAACTGACTGCGCCCCGGCAGGCAACGCGGATTAGCCCTTGCCCCGGGCAAGGGCGGGTTAATGCCAGCCCCGGACAAGGGCGGGCGGGTAATGGCCGTTCAAGCAGGGTGATTAGCCCTTGTCCCGGGCAAGGGCGGTTTAACGGGCGAGCCGAAACAAGCCCTCAATGGCGCCGCCGTCGCTGCTGAAGTACAGCGCGCCGTCGGTGCCGAAGACGATGCCGACGGGCCTCGCCAGACGCTTGCCGGCGGCATTCTGAAAGCCCTCAACCAGCGGCTCGACATGTGCCGCGCCGTCCTTGCCGACGCGCACCAGCGCCAGCCACGGCGGGCGGCGGCTCGCTCTCGGGCCGACCCATCCGCCGCGCGGTTTGGTCGCCCACGAACCGTGCAGCGCGACAACGGCGGCGCCGGCCCACGCCGGGTCGCCCGCGCCGCGCGGCACAAAAGCAACCCCCATCGGCCCGTTGCGCGCCGGGAAGGTCGCCACCGGCGGCGTGACATCGGTGCGCGGCGGCGCGCGGCCAATGCAGTCGTCGCGGATGACTTCGCGCCCGTTGAACTGAAACCAGGGCATGCCGTGGAATGACCCCTCGTCGAGACGGCTGAAATACTCCGGCGGCAAATCATAGCCGTGGTGGTCGGGGCCGTGGTTGCTGGCGTAGAGAACGCCGGTGTCCGGATGCCAGTCGAAACCCACCGGGTTGCGCAGGCCCGACGCATAAGGTCGCCACCGCGCCTTTCCGTTGCCTTGCGCCAGCACCAGCACGCCGCCGCGGTAGTCGTCGAAATCGTAGTCGCCGCCGGTGTATTCGTCGCTGCAGTTGCCGCTGATGCCGAGGCTCAGATAAATCCTGCCATCGGGGCCGATGGCCACGGTGCGGCTCGGATGACCGCCGGTCGGCAGCGGCATGATTCTGCGGAAATCCTTGCCGGTCAGACGCGCGCCGCGACCGGGGTGGTACGGCGCGCGATAAAGCCCGTTGGTCCTGGCGACCAGCAAATCGCCATCGTGCAGCGCGACGCCGTGGGGAAAGCCGTCGAGCACCGCCAGCACTTCGGCCTTCGTGTACGGCGGTTCCAGCCGGTAGATGTTCTTTGACACCGAACCCGCCAGCAACGCGCCGTCGCCGGCCAGCGCCAGCATCCGCGGCCCGTCCATTTCGGCGGCGAGTTCCAGCCGGTAACCGGCGGGCACGGACAGCCGCCAGGACGAGCCGTCGGCCTTGAAAACCTGTTCATCGTGGGCAATCCCCGGCGCCGCTTGCGCGGTGGCAGCACCCGCCAGAAGCGATGCGGCCAACATCACGGCCAGCCACATCACAAACCCGCCTCGTCCGCGACAATCGGCACGACAACGACCCGCAGGAAACCCGGGCAGCCGCATCGAAAACCGGCCCCGTCCGCGACTTCCCCCCTCCGGCAGCGGGCTGGATTCGCCGACAAACCGCACTACAAACCCGCCTCGTCGGCGACCGACGCGGCCGCCTGCGCCACCGCCTGCTCAACGCCCGCCTCGGACTGGCTGTGCCCCGCCGCCTCGACAGTCACCACCCCGCACGCCGTCCAGCGGCGCGACAGCGCGTGCGCCGTTTGCGGCGGGCACAACAAATCGTAGCGCGACTGCACGATGATGCCGGGAATGTCCGCCAGGCGGCGGGCGTTGTCGAGCAACTGACCGGGTTCAAGAAAGCAGCCGTTGGAAAAATAATGCGCCTCCATTCGCGGCGTGGACGGAAGCGCCCTCGTTCCGTCGGCCATGGCCGACAGGTCTTGCGGAAACGCCGGCAGCGACGGGCGCAACTCGGACAGCGCGCGCTCGTAATCGTGCCACACAAAACCCGCGGGCACGGCGATGGCCGGGTCGTCGTGCAGAATGCGCGGATACCAGGCGGACAGCGGCGCCCGCCGCTCACACTCCGGCAGCAGGCCGGTGAAAGACTCGTACAGTTCGGGGTAAAAAGTCCGCGGGCCGGTGACGAAGGCCCATTGCAGTTCCTCGTCCGTGCCCAGAAACAGCGAGCGCACGACGATGCCCGCCACCGCCGCCGGACAGGCCTCGGCATAGGCGACGGCCAGCAGCGCGCCCCACGAGCCGCCGACGACAAGCCACCGCCGGATTCCCAGTTCCTCCCGGATCATCTCCAGGTCGGCGATCAGGTGCTGCGTGGTGTTCTCTTCAAGGCGGCCCTTCGGCGTGCTTTCCCCGGCGCCGCGCTGGTCCGGCGCGATGATGCGAAACCTGCCCGGCGGAAACAGACGGCACAATGCGGCGCGGCAGCCGCTGCCCGGGCCGCCGTGCAAAAACAGCGCCGGGCTGCCCTCTTCGGGGCCGTATTCCTTCACCGACAGGTTGTGGACGGCGCCGGCGCGGAAACGCCGGCGGCGGGGCTGTTGCGCCTGCGGGCCGGCAATATCGTGCCGAGCGTCAGACCTGGCCGCCTCCGCGGCGGCGCCGGACGGGCGCATTGTCAGGCGCGGGCGTGAACCACGGGGATGCCGCGGAGACGGCGGTAGTCAAAGTCCGTCTCGCCGCTCCCGGATTCAAGCAGCGCGATGTTGACGAGATGTTCGTGATGCTCCGAGAACTCGCACGCGGGGTCCATGTTGGCGGCGTCGCCGGTGATGGCGAACGCCTGGCAGCGGCAGCCGCCCCAGTCAATCTCGCGGCGCGGGCACGAGAGGCATTTTTCGGGCATCCAGTCGGTGCCGCGGTATTTCTCGAACGACTCCGAGTTTTGCCAGATGTCCATCAGGCTGCGCTCCCTGACATTGTCGAACTGAAGCGCCGTGATGCTCTCCGCCGCGTGGCACGGCAGCACCTTGCCCGACGGCGTCACATTCAGAAACTGCCGCGCCCAGCCGCCCATGCACGCCTTCGGCTTCCTCGCGTAGTAATCCGGCACCACATAGTCAATAACCAGCACGCCCTTCAGCCGCTCGCGCGCGCGCTCGACCACATCGGTCGCCCGTTCCAGTTGCTCGCGCTTCGGCATCAGCGAAGCGCGGTTGTGGTACGCCCACCCGTAATACTGCACATGCGCCACCTCCATGCGCGAGGCGCCCATGTCAACGGCGAGGTCAATGATGGACGGCAGGTGCCCGATGTTCATTTTGTGGATGGGCGCGTTGACGGTCAGCGGCAGGTTGTTGCGCCGCACCGCCCTCGCGGCGATGCGCTTTTGCGCGTAGCCGTCGCGGTGGCCGGCGATGCGGTTGGCGCTCTCTTCCGCGCTGTCCTGCACGCTGATTTGCACATGCTTGAGGCCGAGGCCGGCGAGATTTTCGACGCGCGCGTCGTCCAGGCCGACGCCGGAGGTGATCAGGTTGCTGTAGAGGCCGAGTTGCTCCGCCTTGCCGACCAGGTCCTCGAGGTCGCGCCGCAGCGTCGGCTCGCCGCCGGAGAAGTGCACCTGCAAAATCCCCATCTTCACCGCCTGCTCCATCAGGTCCGACCACTGTTCCGTCGTCAGTTCGTTGGCCGCCTGCTCCAGTTGCAGCGGATTGGAGCAGTACGGGCACTGCAACGGGCAGCGGTGCGTCAACTCGAACAGAATGGAAACCGGCATGCCGATGCGGTTGTCTTTTGCGCTCATATTCGTATGAAGTCCTTGTCGGCCAGATCCTGAATCAGCGCCGTGATGTCGCGCAGAATCCGGTCTTCAGGTGCATTATAAGACCTGGCGAAGGTTTGCGCGATGCTGCGAAGCGTCGTCTTGCCGTCGCAAAGGCGCAAAATGCCGAGCGCCGTCTCGTCCGGCTCCAGCAGGCGCTCCGGCGCAAGCAGCACCCAGCGCTCGCGCGTCTTGTCGTGGTGCAGTTTCACATGCGGCGGCAGCGCCGGCGTGGATTCAGCCGACACCAGGCGGCGCCGGCGGCTGTTTTCCTCAGCGGCCATCGGCGACAAAACAATCCGGCGGCACGATGCGCGGCTCCACATAGGAGAAATACAGCGCGTCCAGTTGGCTCCACAGCACATCGCACTTGAAGCGCAAGGCGGCCAGCACGCCGTGCTGCCGCTCCGGCGTGGCGGCGTTGTCGAGGACATATTGCAGCGCGAAGTCCACATCGCGGCGCGCCTGCGTCAGGCGGGGCTTGAAATAAGACATCGTCTCCTCGGTGATGAAGTCGTAACCGGCCAGCATCCCGGACATTCTCTCGGCGATGATGACGGGCGAGAAAATCTCGGTCAGCGACGACGCGACGGCGTCGAGCAGCGGCATCTCCGAGACAAAATGCACATAGGCGTTGACCGCGAATTTCGTCGCCGGCAGCGCGCCCTCGCGCGACATCACATAGTCGCGTTCAAGCCCCAGCCCGTCGGTCAGTTTAAGCCAGCGCTCAATGCCGCCGCCGCCCTCCTCGCCGCCGTCGTGGTCGGCGATTCTCTGGCGCCACTCGCGGCGCAGTTTGTGGTCGGGAATGCGCGCCATCAGCCGCGCGTCCTTGACGGGAATCGCCGCCTGGTAGCAGTAGCGGTTCAGCGCCCACGCCTGCACCTGCCCCTTGTCCAGTTGGCCGGTGTGCAGCAGGCGGTGGAAGGGGTGCTTGTCGTGGTAGTAGTTCTCGCCGATTTCGCGCAGGCGCCGCTCCAGGTCGCCGCGGCCCAGCAGGCTGTCGGGGCGCAGGTTCACAGGTCAATGACCTGGCCGTCGCGCGAGACCGTCCAGCCCGCCTGCTCGACAATCTTGCGCTCGGGCGAATGCTCGACCAGCACCGGGTTGGTGTTGTTGATGTGGATGTAGATTTTCCGTTCAATGCGGATGTCGCGGAAAGCCGCGAGCGAGCCGTCTTCGCCGTTCATGCTGATGTGCCCCATGCGCTGGCCGGTCTTTTTGCCGACGCCCATCGTGATCATCTCGTCGTCGCGGAACAGCGTGCCGTCAAAAAACAGCAGGCTGCCGCCGTCCAGGCGTTCTCTCAGGGAGTCGGTCAGGCGGGCGCAGCCGGGGATGTAGTGAAACGAGGCGCCGTTCTCCAGGCTCCGCACATGCAGGCCGACCGTGTCGCCTTCCTGCGTGCCGAAATCGCCGCCCCGGCTCTCGTCCTCAAGAAACAGGGCGACCTTGCCCGGCACCGCGAAGGCCTCCACCTCAAGCCCGAGCGGCCTCCCCTGCGCGTCCTCGGGCCGGAAAGGCGCGGACAGCGCGATGGTGTGGCGCCGGACATAATCCGGGTTCAGCACATTGAAAATAGAGTTGGTCTCCAGAATCCGGTGCACGCGACCGGAAGCGTAGATGCCGAAGGGTTCGCTCTCGCGCATCGTCAGCAGGCCGGCGATGTGGTCCACATCCCCGTTCGTCAGCACGACGGCCTTGACCGGGCTGCTGCGCAGCCCTTCGCGCGGATGCAGCGGTTCGGTTTGATTCAACTGCTGCCGCAAATCGGGCGAGCAGTTCAGAAGCAGGTAGCGGGCGCCGTCGGCGGTGACGGCAAGTGAGGATTGGGTTCTCGGAAAGGCCTGAGTACTGTCGTTTCTTGCGAGGCGGCAGTACTCAGAATTGCAGTTCCATTGCGGGTACCCCCCTCCTGCCGCAGAGCCTAAAACGATGATACGCATCAGAGTCGGGAATCACCGCTTTATCCATGAGACCCGGCGAGCAAGAGGGAGAAACCAACAACGTTTTGATTATTTGCCGTAATCAGGAGATTTCCGCGCAGGCATAGCAGTTGATTTCCATGCCTACGGAAATTTCTCTAATTGCGGGTGTTTTCCATTCTTTCATCAGTAGATCCTCCTGATATTGTTGAATGCTAATTAGCGTATTTGCGCCGAAACGCAGTTGCATACTATCATAAAGATTGGCGAAAAATCATTGAATTTTTCAATCTATCCGTCCGGTTTTGCGACAGTAAAACGGGGAGAAATAGCCCATAATATCAATCACTTGAAATGGGCTGTCAGAAGCAGCTCACCTCCGCCTCGGCCTGCGCCGCCTGGAGCCTGTCCACCGCCTGCCTGAGCCACTCGGCGGTGCGGAAAGCGGCGACGCGGTCGCCCTGCATCTGGCGCATTCTGAGCACCGTTTCCGCCTCCACATAGTCGTCGTATTTCATCTGCGCGGCGATCGCGTCAATCGTGCACGAACATTTGTTCAGTATCTCCATGGACTGGCCGTTGGTGCTCATGCAGGCGAACACAAACTCCGCGCGCGCGCTCGTCGGAAAGTCGTTGGCGGCGGCGCAGGAAGCGGCGCAGGAAAGAGCCAGCGCAAGACAGGCCACCGGGGTTTTCAGGCGCCCGTTCCCCGCCCGGAAGTTTCCGCGGCTTTTCATTGTTTTCATGTCAGCGTTCCTGCTGCGCGCGTTGGCCGGAGAAGGCCGCCGGCGGCTCAATCCGGCTGAATTTCATCTCGGTGTGTTCCAGCAGCCCGTCTTCCGGCGCGGCGCCCGGCAGCCGGGTCGCGATGCTGTAAATCCCGCCGGGAATGTCGTCGGCCAGCACAAACTCATAGCGCTTGGCCGGATAATTCTTGTACCGGTCGTCGCCTTTTCTGGAGGCGAGCGGCTCAAGAAACACCTTGTGCCCCTTGATGCGGCGCCCGTCGTGAGTGAAGGTAATCTCCTCGCTTGCGGCGGCGGTCAGAAACGCCTGCTTCATCAGGTGGCGAAAGTAATGGCGGCTGATTGCGCTCTCGCGGCCCATTTTGGTCACATCCCACTCAAGGAAATACATGATCAGCGGATTGCCGCGAAAGTCCTCGATGGCGTAGTTCCTGCCGTTCGCGCCGCTCAAAAACGCGGTTTCCAGGTTCTTGCCGCCGCTCTCCGACAGGCCGGTAATCTTCAGCGTCACCCGGTTTTCAATGGCCTCCGTCTGCGCGCCGTGCTGGCGAAAATCATAATGCAGCGACGCCTCGGAGCGGATATTCCGAAGGTGCGGCGTGTCAAACAGCAGCAGTTGCTCTTTGCTGTATTCATCATCGGTTTCCTGCGCGAGTGCGAGCGGCGCAAGCAGCAGCAGGGCCAATGCGACAAGGCCCGGCGGCGGGTTCGGCGGAAACCGCCTCTTCGTGTTCCATTTCATGGCTGCTCCTCCGTCAATTCCGGGAATTCCGGCGGCATCTTCACCGGTTTGCCGACGGCCAGTTCATGGCCCGCCTCTTTCCACTCGTCCACGCCGCCGGGAAACCAGTGGACATTGCGAAAGCCGTACTCAACCGCCCTTTTCGCCGCGTTCCACGACATCCAGCAGTTCGCGTCGCAGTAGAAAACCAGAATCCGCCCTTCGCGGTGGGTTGTCAGCATCTCCAGGTTGTCCATGAAATACCGCTCGCGGATGTCTGAAATGCGGCCATAACCGACATTCGGCAGCCACACGCTGCCCGGCAGGTTGTGGCGCGCCGGCGGGCGCCACAGGCGGTCGGCGGGAAAGTCGGGCGGCTTGCGGTCGCGCGGCAGCACATCAATCAGCGCGACATCCATGCCGCCGTCGTTTGCAATCAGCGCGTGCAGCGATTCGGCGTCCACCACGGTCGCGCCTTTCAGCGTCGCCGGCACCGGCGAGCGGTAATCGCTCATGCGGTAGTCCTGCGGTTCGGCGACAAAACCGGACGCGCCCGCCGCCTGCACCAGGACCGAGGCGGCGGCGAAAAGCAGCGAGACCGTCATTTTTCCGCGACCAGCGGCACGCCGTATTCGCGCATCAGCGCGTGCAGTTTGTCGCCGTTCTTGCGTATGAAGCGGTTGAGTTTGCGCTTCCAGTTGATTTCATTCGGGCGCACGCCCATCGTAATCCGGTAAATCATGCGGTGTTTTTCCGAGTGGTCCGAGACCAGCGGCGCCACCTTCAGGCGCGAGCCGTGTTGCCGGTTCAGGTAGCCCGCGAGAGGCCCCCACAAGACGGCGACATCCAGTTTGCCGGCCAGCAGATCCTTGACAACCTGCTCCGACGGCGAGTCCACCCGGGTGTCCACGACCAGATGGTAGGAGGCGACCTGCTCCATCAGGTCGTTTTCAAGCAGCAGGCCCGTCGGCGGCGTTCCCGCTATCAGGCCGATTCGCAATTTCGCGTCTTTCAGTTTCGGGTCCGACAGCGAGGCCAGTTTGTGGCCGGCGTCCGCCGGATAGACCAGCGCAAAGGCCGAGGAGTAATACGGGTTGGTGTTCAGCAGCAGTTCGTTGGCCGCCGATATGCCGATGACGAGATCGCAGCGCCTCGCGCCCAGCGTCGTGCGCACAAAGCCCATGCTTTGCGGAAACCAGTAATAGGAAAGCGGAATGCCGAGATCCTCGGCGATGAATTCGGCGATTTTGTTCTCGAACCCCGCTTGCGCCCTGTTCGAGTAGGGCAGGTTGTTCGGGTCCGCGCAAACGCGCAGGACGCTTCGTTTTTCTACTTCGGTGCCGCCGTCAGCGGCAAACAACGCTTGCGGGCTGCAAAGAAAAACCGCGGCAGCGGCAAGCAGGCGCGCCCCGTTCATCAATGGCCGAAGCAGGCTTTCTCATTCTCGGCCGCTTCCGGCGTCTTGCCCGTGTGCTGCGGACGCTCCATGCCGATGGCGCCGTCCGATCTTGCGACAAGGTAGGTGTAAATGTCGTCCACAAAGCACATCACATTGAGGTTGGTCGCAAACCCCGGCATGACATTCTGCACCGCCGTGTTCACATTGACCCGGCCGTTGACGACCACTTCAAGGTATTGTTCATAACTCAGGCGTTTCAGGGAATCCAGCAGGTTGGGCGCAAAAGAACTGCCCAGGCCGGCAGGCCCGTGACAAACATGACACTCGGAATGGTAGCGGCGGTAGCCGCTGAAGGTCGGCCAGTTCACCTTGCCGTCCGCGTTCACCGTGTAGGGCTTTTCCCCGTCCGCGCCGAAGGCGCCGGGCGCCGCCAGGCAGGCCGCGAAAGCCGCCGTCAGCAACACGCCAAACCAATGGCGAGACAAGCGAACCGGGTGAACCGGGCGTTTTTCAATCATCGCCGACACGGCGCTTTGTCCAGAAAAGAAAAGTTTGTCCCGAAAAAATCCGGCCCCCGAACCGGACGGTTCGGAGGCCGGACCAAACAACATCGAAGTTACAGGGTAAAGACCGTCAGGCCGCCACCCAGACGGGTGTAGTTCTGCAGGTGGCGATAGCCTCCGACAGCACCCAGACCGTCACGATCCCCGGTCAGGCCCGCGGCCATGCCGATTCCGGCCCAGCCACCAACGCCTGAATAGACGGCAACATGCTGTTTGCCGCCATGCATGTAGGTCATGACATTGCCGATGATGCCGGAAGGCGTCTTGAACTTGAACAGTTCTTCGCCGCTCTTGGCATCCACCGCTTTCAGGTAGCCTTCCAGCGTGCCGTAGAAGACCACATCGCCGGCGGTCGCCAACGCGCCGCTCCAGACGGAGAACTTCTCGTCAATCGCCCAGACTTCCTTGCCCTTGTCGGCATCCCAGGCAATGAACCGGCCCATGTGGGGGCCGCGGTCCGTGGCGCCCGGGCGCGTCGGTGCGGGAAACATGTCCAGGTTCGCGCCCACGTACGGTTGACCCGCCGTGTAGCTGACCTTGAAAGGCTCATAGTTCATGCAGACATGGTTCGTCGGCACATAGAACAGCCTCGTCCTCGGTGAAAAAGCCGCCGGCTGCTGGTCTTTCGTTCCCAGCGCCGCCGGGCAGATGTCTTTCGACAGCACATCTTCGCCGTTGTACTCGGTTCTGTACTTGTTCACCATCATCGGACGGCCGGTTTTCATGTCAATGCCCGTCGCCCAGTTGACCACATCGTCGAATTTCTCGGCGACCAGCAGTTCGCCGTTCACCCGGTCCATGGTGTAGGCGAAGCCGTTGCGGTCAAAGTGCACCAGCACCTTGCGGGTCTGGCCCTTGACCGGGATGTCGGCGAGAATCATCTCGTTGATGCCGTCGTAATCCCACTCGTCGTGAGGCGTCATCTGATAGACCCACTTGGTGTGGCCGCTGTCGGCGTCACGCGCAAAAATGGTCATGGACCAGCGGTTGTCGCCGGGGCGCTGAACCGGGTTCCAGGTGCTCGGGTTGCCCGTGCCGTAGTAAACCAGGTTCAGGTCGGGGTCGTACGAATACCAGCCCCAGGTCGTGCCGCCGCCGATTTTCCATTGATCCCCTTTCCAGGTTTTGATGCCGGAATCCTTGCCGACGGATTTGCCGAGATGAGTCGTCTTCGCGCTCATCAGGGTGTCGGAATCGGGGCCCATTGAATAACCGCGCCAGACTCGCTTACCGGTCTTCGTGTTGTACGCGGTCAGATGCCCGCGAACGCCGAATTCACCGCCGCTGATGCCGACATAGACCTTGTCCTTGACGACCATCGGCGCCGCCGTTCCGGTCTGACCCTTGGAGATGTCGCCATTGCTGACGCTCCAGGCTTTCTTGCCGGTCTTGGCGTTCAGCGCGACCAGTGTCGCATCCGCCTGATACAGGAAAATCTTGCCGTCGGCGTAGGCGACGC
Organism: Gammaproteobacteria bacterium; assembly: GCA_028817225.1. Taxonomy (NCBI): domain Bacteria; kingdom Pseudomonadati; phylum Pseudomonadota; class Gammaproteobacteria; species Gammaproteobacteria bacterium. Next base: position 50,485 of record JAPPQC010000011.1, read on the forward strand.
CGCGGTTGACGGTGTCACAGCACATGACCGGAACCGTTGCCGGATCCTGCTGCGGCTTGTATTCCCACACGATGCTCGCATCGTTGTCCAGATCAAGCGCATACACGATGTTGGGGAACGGCGTATGAACATACATCATGTTCCCGACAACCAGCGGGTTGCCTTCATGCCCGCGCAGAACGCCGGTCGAGAAGGTCCATGCAACCTTCAGGTCCTTGGCATTCTTTGAGGTGATTTGCTTCAGTTCCGAATAACGGTGGTTGGCGTAGTTGCCCGTCGGCATCACCCACTGATTCGCGTCTTCCGACATCTTCATCAGTTTGGTGTTTGCATGCAGATTGGAAACTCCAGCCAGAGCGACCGCTATTGCAACCAGGGCAATCGTTCGTCTCCCTTTCATTCCATAGTCCTCCAATGTAATTTGGGATTTTGTTTTTATGGGCTACCGGGCGGTAGCCGATGTGTATATTCTTACACAAATACTCAATAAGATATACAATATTTTCAATCGGATTGTTCGGCCATTCGCCGGAAATCATGTTTCCTTGATTTAACGGCAATTTTCGGGAAATCCGGCCTTCCGCAATCCCCCGCGGACTTGCGGCATGGGCTATAATACGGCCATTCCAGACACGATGGAGGAACCCTGATGGAACAAACCATTTCACGCACGCAGACCCTGGTTCTGGCAACCAACCGGGTCATACGCAACACCTACCTGCTGCTGACGCTGACACTGCTGACCAGCGCCGCCGCCGCCGGCGTCGCCATGGCCGTCGGCGCGCAGCCAATCAACTGGTTCATCATGATTGCGGTCTTTATCGGCATGCCGTTCGTGATCTACCGGTTTCGCGACAGCGTCTGGTCGCTGCCGCTGACTTTCCTGTTCACCGGCTTCATGGGCTATGTGCTGGGGCCGATACTGACGCTCTACCTCGGGCTGCCGAACGGGCCGCAGATTGTCCTGTCGGCGTTCGCGACGACGGCGGTGATGTTCACCGGCCTGTCGGCCTATGCGCTGGCGACGCAGCGCGACTTCAGTTTCATGCGCGGCTTCCTGTTCGTCGGACTGATTGTCGTGCTGCTGGCCATCGTCGCCAACCTGTTTCTGGCGATCCCGGCGCTGTCGCTGACGATTTCGGCGGCGGCGGTCATCCTGATGTCGGGGCTGATTCTGTACGACACCAGCCGCATGCTGCACGGCGGCGAAACCAATTATGTCGTGATGACGGTGTCGCTGTACGCCAACATCTATGTGCTGTTCACGCACCTGCTGAACCTGTTCACGGCGATGGCCGGCCACGAGTAGGGTTGTTCGGCGCCGCCCCGCCGCCGGCGCGGGGCGGCGCTCAGCCGCCGGACTTGAGGCGCGCCTTCGGCGCGCCGATGAATTTCACCTGCGGGTTTTCCCAACTGCCCTTCAGCGCATAGCGCAGCGTGACGACCTGGTCCACTCTCCGGCCCAGGCGCGCGGCCTTGTCCACCACAAAAACGATGGCGCCGGCGAGCGGGCCGGCGAAAAGCGCCGACATCAGCGGCAAGGTTGAACTCAGGTTCGGCACCACATCAATGCGCTGGTCGTAGTCGCGCGCGGCGATGCCGGTGCGCCCGCTGATGGCCAGGTTGAGCGCGGGGCCGTCAATGATGAAGTTTTCGGTTGTCATGTCGCCGCCGCCGAAAACCAGGCGCCCGCTCATCGTGTCGAAGGCGAAACCCTTGTCGAACACATCCTTGAAGTCGAGCGTGAAGCGCTGCGCGATCTCCGAGATGTTCAGCAGCCCCAGCAGTTTGCCGACGCCGGGCTTGACCGTCTCGACGGTGCCGTCTTGCGTGTCAATGACGACCTCCCCCTCGAGTTTGCCGAGGCTGAACCGCAACAGCGAATCGTTCCAGGCGACATCGCCGCGCACCGTGCCCTGCGCGCCCTTCAGGCTGGTGCGGAAACCCCACAACCGCAGCAGTTTGCCGTAGTCGCCGCTTTCCGCCTCCAGTTTCAGCGTGCTGCGCTGCCGCTCGCCGCCGCTCCAGCGCCCGCTGAGCCGCACTTCGCCGACCACCGCCCCGTCGGCGAGTTTGCTGAAAGACGCCCTGGAAATTTCAAGGCCCGATTCCGCCGGATTGGTCATCACGCGCAGGTCGTTGACGGCAATCTCGTCCAGCTGAAACTCGTCCGCCCGAATCGCCAGCGGCGGCAGGCCGGCGGGATCGGGCGCATCGCCGGCGCCGCTTTCGCCGCCTCCGATGCCCGCAAACATCGCGTCGCTGAGGCCGAAACGCTTGAAGTCAAGATAAACGCGCGGATTGTCGGCCTGCGCTTTCGGAAAGGTGACGCTGCCCTTGACCGAATCCGAATCAACGCGCAACTCCAGCCGCCCGTCGGGCAGACGCGCGGTTTTCAGCGCCAGTTCACCAAGCGCCTGCCCGCCGAAGGCGGCCTGCCTGATGACGACATCCACCGCGCCCGGCACGGGCGGCGCCTCACCGCCATCAAAGCGGTCGCCGTGGGCGCGCCACCACGCCAGCCACTCGCCGAAGTCCAGTTGCCCGATGGCGCCGTGCACGACGGACGACGCGCCGGACGCGGCCTTGTGCGGGCCGGGGCCGAGCCGCAACTCGCTCCGCGCACCGCCAGGCGGCGGCAGCGCCCAATCGAAAACATCGCCGTAGATGACGCGGCGCGGCGCCGCGCCCAGCCCGGTCTCCAACACAAAAGTCGCGGCCTGTTCGCCGTCCCTGCCGAGCGGCGCCGGCAGATTAACGCGAATGCCGCGCAGGTCGGAAGTCAGTCTGACCTTGAAGCCGCCACCGGCAGCCGCCGCGGCGCCAAGGTTCGGCACCAGCACTTCGGCGCGCCACTGCGCCTCGCCGCCGACAAAATCTTTCAGCGCCGGCGGCGCGGCGGCGGCCATCAGGTCGGCAAAGTCCGGATACGGCGCCAGCGGCGCGCGCAGGTCAAGCGCCGTGCCTCCGGCGACGCGGCGGGCCGCAATCGTGACCGCGCGCCCCCTGAGTTCGGCGTTCATGTTGTCGGCGCTGCCGCCGGCGCGGTTGAACGCAAGACGCCCGCGCAGTTTGTCAAAGTCCAGGCCCAACACCGGAAAAGCGAGGCCGGAATCCTCAAAGTCAAGCGTGCCGGAAACCACGGTCTTGCGTTTGACCTTGCGGCTCAGCGGCACTTCCAGGTTCAGCCGCAGGCGGCTGTCGCCGCTTGCGGCGAGGTGGGCGGTGGTCAGGCCGTAGGCGTCGAACAGTTTCAGATGATGCAGATGCGACAAGACATCGGCGAGCGGCCCGCGCCCGTCGGCGGTGACGGACAACAGCGGGCGGCGAACATCGGCGATGGTGACGACGGTGTCCTCGGAGCGGGTGTCGAGAACCCGCAGCCGCGAGATGTCCGCCCGCAGGGCGCCGTTCTCAAAAAGCAGATTCGCTTCCACGCCGCGCAGCGGCGGGTGGCCCCTGCGGTAATTCAGTTCGGCGTCGGCGATGGCGGCGGTGACACGCGCGCCGTCAAGAAACGAAAAGTCCGACGGCGCGCCGGCATAGAGAACCTGCGCCTGCGTCACGCGCCCCGCGACCGGCGCGCGGCGCAGCCACGCGTCGAGCGCCGCCGGCAACCGCCCTTCGGGCAGCCAGTCGGCGATGCGGCCAAGCGGCAAGTCCGCGAGCGTCACCAGAAACGACAGATGCTCCGTCGCGCCGCGCGAAAATTGCACGCCGCCGCTGAGCGGAAAGGCCGCCTCCGGCGACGGCGCGGCGCCGGGCTGCAACACGGCGTCCGTCAGCGCAACCTGCACGCCGGCGCCGTCGGCCCGCCCGCGCAATTCGCCCGAAACCCGCCCTTCCCAGCAGCGTTCGCCCGTCACCAGTTCACAGTTGCCGCCCATCTCGACGCCGTCCAGTTCCATCTGAAACTCCACATCTTGCGGCGCGCCGGCGTCGCGCAGATTGCCGACAAAACGCAGGCGCCGTCCGAGCGCGGGCGGCAAATCCGCCTCGACCAGCACGCGCAGGCCGCCGGCGGAACCTGCCGGGCGCTGCAAGACGATGCGCGCGTTGTCAAACCGGCGGGTCTTGCCGGCGGCGGTATCGCGCCAGTTGAGCGTCACATCCTCAATCTGCAAATGCGGAAAGGCGAGCAGGAGCGCCGGCGAAAGTCCGGGAACGGCGGCGGACGAACCGCCGGCGGGCGGGCGCAGGCCGTCGGTGGCGATGTCGAGTTCAACGCCGGCGGCATACACGCCGGAAATTTCCGCGCGCATCCGCAGCAGCGAGCGCAGCGCGTCCAGTTCAACCGCCGCGCTTTGCACCGACACCGGCCCCAGCACCAGCCCCGACGCCAGCACGCCGAGGTCGCCGCCGCGCAGCAGCGCGGTGAGGGAATCCACCCGCACCTCGACGCCGAGCGCCTCGCTTGCGGCAGCCGCGAATTCGTCGCGGTAATCACCCACCGAAGCCAGAAACCAGCGCGCCGCGAGCGTCAGCACGGCCAGCAGCGCCGCAACGGCGGCGAGCGCGACCAGCGCGAAATAAGCCGTCTTGCGCGGCGCCGAAATCAAATCGCGGTCTGCCACAATTCCTCAAGGTCGTAAAACCGGCGCGCGGCGGCCTGCATCACATGAACGACGACATCGCCGAGATCAATCAGTATCCAGTCGGCGGTGTCGCGGCCCTCGACGCCCAGCGCCCGGACGCCGTTCTCGCGCGCCGTCTCGATGATGCGGTCGGAAACGGCCTGCGCGTGGCGGTTCGAGGTGCCGGTGGCGATGATGAAGCGGTCGGTGATGGTGGTCTTGCCGCGCACATCCAGGTCCGCCACATCGTGCGCCTTCATGTCGCCGAGGCAGTCGAGCACCAGGCGGCGCAGGCGCTCAGAAGTCACGGTGTTCGTTCCAGCCATAAAGACGGTGGCGGCGAATGTAGTTCCAGACGGCGCCCGGCAGCAGGTAGCGCGGCTGCTCACGCCGCCGGATCATCGCGCGGATGGCGCCGGACGAGGCGGCAACCGGCCGGTTGCGCACCAGATACGCGCAACCGGCGGGGCTGGCCGCGAGCGCCGCCAAATCTTCGGCGCGCCGCCACGGCGGCGGCAACAAACAGGCGCCGCAGTCCGGGCGCGCCAGCACAATCAGGTGGGCGAGCGACGCCAGGCGCGCGGCGCACCGCCAACCGGGCATGTTCGCCGCCGTGTCCTGACCGGCGACGAAGGCCAGCGGCTGCTCGTCGCCGGCCTCGGCGCGCAGTTGCCCGAGCGTGTCAACGGTGTACGACACGCCGTCGCGCTCCAGTTCGCGCCCGTCCACGACAAGGCCGGCGCCGGCGACCAGTTCCAGCATCCGCAGCCGGTGGCGCGCACCGGCGCCGGCCTCGCCCTTGTCCGGATGGACGCGGCACGGCATCAGCCGCACCTGCGAGATTTGCGGGCGCGACAGCAGTTCAAGGGCGGGCTTGATGTGGCCGAAGTGGACCGGGTCGAAGACGCCTCCCATGACCGCGATCACCGGCAGTTCCCCGGCAACTCCGACTACTCGCGGACCTGGCCGCCGCCGAAGACGACGAACTTCTGCGTCGTCAGCCCTTCCAGGCCGACCGGGCCGCGCACATGCAGCACATCGGTGCTGATGCCGATTTCGGCGCCGAGGCCGTATTCATGGCCGTCGGAAAAACGGGTCGAGGCGTTGATGATGACCGAACTTGAATCCACCTCGCGCAGAAAACGCATCGCGCGCGCGTGGTCGCGGGTGACGATGGCGTCGGTGTGCTTCGAACCCCAGGCGCCGATGTGCGCGATCGCCTCGTCCATGCCGGCCACCGTCTTCACCGACAGAATCGGCGCCAGGTATTCCTCGCGCCAGTCGCCGTCGGCGGCGGCGGCGATGTCCGGCAGCACGCGGCGCGTCTTGTCGCAGCCCCTCAACTCGACCTTGCGCTTTTGCATGCGCGCGGCGAAACGCGGCAGAAATTCGGCGGCGACGCTTTCGGCGACCAGCAGCGTCTCCATCGCGTTGCAGACACCGAAGCGCTGCGCCTTGGCGTTCTCGGCGATGTCCAGCGCCATGCCGATGTCGGCACCGTCGTCCACATAGACATGGCAGATGCCGTCCAGGTGCTTGATGACCGGAATCTTCGACTCGGCGGCGACGCGCTCAATCAGCCCCTTGCCGCCGCGCGGGATGATGACATCAATGCAGTCGTCCAGCGCCAGCATCGCGCTGACGGACTCGCGCCCCGGCGTCTTGACGACCTGCACGCAGGCCGCCGGCAGGCCGGCCTCGCCGAGGCCGCGCTCGATGCACGCGGCGATGGCGCGGTTGGAGTGAATCGCCTCCGAGCCGCCGCGCAAAATCGAGGCGTTGCCGGATTTCAGGCACAGCGCCGCGGCGTCCGCCGTCACATTGGGGCGCGCCTCGTAGATGATGCCGACAACGCCCAGCGGCGTGCGCATGCGCCCGACGCGGATGCCCGAAGGGCGCGCCTGCACACCGCTGATCTCGCCGACCGGATCCGGCAAATCGGCGATCTCGCGCACGCCGGCAATCATCGCGTCCATGCGCGCGGCGGTCAGTTCCAGCCGGTCGAGCATGGCGCCGCCGGTGCCGCGCGCGCGCGCGGCTTCCAGGTCGGCGGCGTTTTCTTTCAGCAACTGTTCGCGCGACCGGTCCAGTTGCCGCGCAATCGCGTGCAGCGCGCCGTTCTTGACCGGGGTTTCGGCGGCGCCGATGACCGCGGCGCAGGTTCTCGCCGCCGCGCCGATTTGTTTCAGGCCGGCGCGGACATCGGCGCCGGAATTGTGCGTTGAATCGTTCATCGTCAGGCGGCGGGCGCCCGGCGCAATGCGCCGGCGCCGGACGCGCGCAGCACCAGTCTCAGCAGTTCATGCCAGGCGTCGTCGGCGCCGTGGCCCTTGACGGCCCTGTCGGCCTCGTGGCAGGCGTAGAGCAGCCCCCACCAGCGGTGACGCAGGCCGCGCGCCAGCGCCTTGCGGTACACCGGCTGCTTGGCCTTCCACACCCCCCGCAGCACCGACTCCCGGCTGTCGCCGGCGGCCAGGCGCTGCTCCATCGAGACCAGGCGGCGCACCTGGTCGGCCAGCGCCCACAGCACCAGCGCCTCGGGCGCGCCCTCGCCGCGCAGCCCCTCCAGCACCTGCACCGCCCGGCGCCCGTCGCCGCCGACCGCCGCGTCGGCCAGGTCATAGACGCTGTAATGGGCGCTGTCGCCGACGATCTTGCCGGCCTCTTCCAGTTCCAGCGTCTTGTCGCCGCACAGCAACTTCAGTTTCTCGACCTCCTGCGCCGCGGCCAGCAGGTTGCCCTCGGCGCGTTCGGCGATCAGTTCGACGACGCCCTCGCCCGCGGCCACGCCGAGGCGCGACATGCGCTCGTGCAGCCAGGCTTTCAGTTCGCCCGGATTCTTGCCGTACACCTGCACCCAGACGCCGCGTTCGGTCGCGCGCCGCACCCACGCCGCGCGCCCGTCCACCTTGCGCGCCTGCACCAGAAACAGCACCTGCTCCGGCGGCGACTCCAGCACCTCCCTGAAGAACTCGGCGCCGCGCGCCGGCAGTTTGTCGCCGGGCAGCCGGATGTCAATGAAACGCCGCTCGGCGAACAGCGACAGGTTGCCGGCGGCGACATCAAGGCGGCTCCAGTCGAAGTCCGGCTCGATAAAGAAAAACTCGCGGTGGCCGTAGCCTTCCGCCGCGGCTTTGGCGCGGATTTTGTCGGCGGCCTCCATCTGCTGCAAAGGCTCCTCGCCCGACACCAGGTAAAACGGCGCGAGGCCCTTGCCGAGCAGCCCCGGCAGTTGGTTAAAATAGGCTTTCATCCCCCTATCATATCGGAATCACTGCCAATGGAAAAAATCGCATTTATCGGGCTTGGCATCATGGGCCGGCCAATGGCCGCCAACCTGCTTGCCGCCGGGCATACGCTGTTCGTCCACGCGCGCCGCGCCGACGCGATGGCGCCGCTGACCAAACAGGGCGCCGTCGCCTGCCGCAGCCCCGCCGACGCCGCGCGCCGGGCCTGCGTCTGCATCACGATGGTGTCCGACACGCCCGATGTCGAGGAAGTGCTGCTCGGCGGCGACGGCGTCATCCACGGCGCCGCACCCGGCAGTCTGGCGGTGGACATGAGCACGATTTCGCCGGAGGCGACGCGCGACATCGCCGCGCGCCTCGCCGACAAGGAAATCACGCTGCTCGACGCGCCGGTGTCGGGCGGCGAGGCCGGCGCCGTCGAGGGCGCGCTCTCGATCATGGCCGGCGGCCCGAAGCCGGCGTTTGAGCGCGCGCTGCCGCTGCTGCGGGTCATGGGCCGGCACATCGTGCACATCGGCGGCAGCGGCGCCGGCCAGGTCGCGAAGGCGTGCAACCAGATTCTCGTCGCGCAGACGATACTCGCGTGCGCCGAGGCGCTGGAATTCGCCGACGCCGCCGGCGTGGACGCCGCGCGCGTGCGCGAGGCCCTGCTCGGCGGCTTCGCCAACAGCAGGATACTGGAAGTCCACGGGCGGCGGATGCTGGAAGAGGATTACCGCCCCGGTTTCAAGGCGGGGCTGCACCGGAAAGACCTTCGCATCGCGTCCGCGTCGGCGGCGGCGATGGGCATTCGCCTCGACGGCCTCGCGCTGGCCGCGCAGCGCATGCGCGAACTGGTGGACGCGGGCGGCGCCGACCTCGACTCGGCGGCGCTCGCCAGGGTTGTGCGCGAGAATCTTCGCCGGTGAGCGGCGGCGGTTACCGCCGCATCAATGTGCAATTGAAGGCCATCGGGCGGTCGTTGCGGTCGTCCGCGCCGAGGCGTTCCATTGCGGCGTCGGCGCATTCACCGCGCGTTTCAAACGGGCCGAACATCTCGGTGGCTCCGCCGCCCGCGCTGTAGAGCGAGGCTTCCCACGGGCCGTCGGCACCCTGGCCGGCGTGCTGGCGCGCGCCGTCCTCGGTGACACAGCCGGATAAAGACGCCGACGCGACGAGCGCGACGGCCATTGCCGTGCGTATTTTCATTGTCTCCAGGGTTTTGGGTTCATCGGAAATGCAAAGTTATCAGTTTTTGGGCCAAATACAACCCTTGCGCGATTCGCGCTCCAGTCTGTCGAGAAACTTCCCGTGCCGCGCGGTCTCGCCGGGGCTGGCCGGAATGACCGGCAGGCCGCCGGCCTGCGCGCCGCCGAGACCGGCCAGTTGCGGCAGGTTTTCGTCCCCGGAGGCGCCGTGCGCCTGGATAAACATCGCCGTCTGCCCGCCGGTCATCGCCAGATAGATTCTGGCGAGCAGGTCGGCGTCCACCAGCGCGCCGTGGTGCTCGTCCCTCGACGAGCGGTCAATCGAGAAACGGTCGCTCAGCGCGTCAATGCTGTTTTGCAGGCCCGGAAACTCGTTGCGCGCCAGCGCCAGCGAGTCGCACACCTTGCAGTTGGTCTGCTCGACAAAGCCTGGCAGGCCGAGCCGCTCCATTTCGGCGTCCAGAAAGGCGAGGTCGAATTCGGCGTTGTGGATAATCACCTCGGCGCCGCGCACAAACTCGCAAAGGTGCTCGCGGATTTCCCCGAAGCGCGGCTTGTCGGCCAGAAACGCATCGCTCAGCCCGTGCACCTCCAGCGCGCGCGGGTCGCTCTTGCGCCCGGGATTGACATAGCGGTGGAATTGCTCGCCGGTCAGCGTGCGCCCGACCAGTTCAAGGCAGGCGATTTCAACGATGCGGTGGCCGGCGCCCGGCTCCAGCCCCGTGGTTTCGGTGTCGAGAACGATTTGGCGCGCGTTGTCCACTCATGCCCCCCCGGGAATATTCCGCTTCGCCAACTGATCCACGCGCTCGTTCTGCGGGTGCCCGCTGTGGCCGCGCACCCAGCGCCAGTCAATGTCGAAACGCTGCGTCAGCCGGTCGAGTTCCTGCCACAAATCCATGTTCTTGACGGGCTTTTTGTCGGAGGTCTTCCAGCCGTTTTTCTTCCAGCGCGCAAGCCACTGCTCAACGCCGTTTTTCACATACTGCGAATCGGTGACGACGCGCAGCGGGCAGCGCCGCCGCACCGCCGACAGCGCGCCGATGGCGGCCTGCAACTCCATCCGGTTGTTGGTCGTGTCCATCTCGCCGCCGCTGACCACCTTCTCGCGCCCCTGGTAAATCAGGATTGCGGCCCAGCCTCCCGGCCCCGGATTGCGCGAGCAGGCGCCGTCAATGTAGATGTCAAGGCGCGCCTCGGGCATTTTTCTCCCCTCCGTGCGAAAGACGCGGCGCGCTGCGTTCAAATGTCGTCGGCTGCACGCTTTTGCCCGCCAGCACCTTGCCGGGCGACCACGAGCCGGCGACCGGGACGACCCGCGACAGGCGCTTGACCGCGAGCAGCGCGAACAACGCGCCGCTGAACGGCAGAACCCGCCGGCACAGCCGCGACGCCCGCCGCCCCGCGCGCTTTTTCGAGAACGAAAAAGGGAACGCGAAATAGCGCGTTTTCTCGACATCAAAGCCGAGCACCGAAAGCCATTCCCTGACGCGCAGCGCCGGGTAGAAACGCCCGCCCCACGGCGGCGCCAGGCGCGGCTTGAACCATTTCAGCAGGCCGTGGACGCCGAGCGGGTTGAAGCCGACGACAATCAGCCGCCCTTCCGGAATCAGCGTGCGGTCCACTTCGCGCAGGAATTCGTGGGGGTCGGTGCAGAACTCCAGAACATGGTGCGCGACGACGAGGTCGAGGCTGCCGGAGTCAATCGGCAGCCGCGAAAAATCCCCCACCACCTGGCTGTCCGCCTGGCGCGCGCAACTGATCGCGAAATGCGAGTGAATGAGGCCGTTGTCGAGCCACCGGCGCCCGGACTCGAACGAGCGGATGTCGAGCGCGAAATAGCCGACCGCCTGCTCCACCCAGTCCGCCACGACGGCCTCGGTGTCCTCCAGCAGTTTGCCGCCGTAGTCCTCGTGGTACCACGGCGACAGCAGCGGCGACACCTGCGGCAGCGTCAGGTGCAGGGCGTCGTGTTTGTGAAAGAGTCCCATCATGCCGTGCCCGCCTATTATGCGGCAAAAGCGGGCAGCGCGGGCACCGCCGACAGCAATTCCCTCGTGTAACGGTGGCCCGGCGCGTCCAGCAGCGGCTCGGTTTGCCCCTGCTCGACGATGCGCCCGCGGTACACCACGGCCACTTCGTGCGCCATGTAGGCCACCACCGAGATGTCGTGCGTGATGAACAGATAACTCAGGCCGAGGTCGGCCTGCAACCGCAGGAACAGGTCGAGAATGCGCGCCTGCACCGAGACATCGAGCGCGCTGGTCGGCTCGTCCCAGATGATCAACTCCGGCTCCACCGCGAGCGCCCGCGCGATGCAGATGCGCTGGCGCTGGCCGCCGGAAAACTGGTGCGGGTGGCGGTGCATGCAATCGGGCGACAGGCCGACCTGCGCCAGCAGCGCCGCCACCCGTTCGCGCAGCGCGCCGCCGCGCGCGGCGTGGCGCGCGCGCAAGCCCTCGCCGACCAGTTGCTCGACCTGCATTTTCGGATTCAGCGACGAGAACGGATCCTGAAAGACGATTTGCGCGCGGCGCCTGAGCCGTTGCCAGGCGTTGCCGGCGCCGCGCGCGGCGCCGCCCGGCTGCTCAAGGCGCAGTTCGCCCGCGGTCGGCTCGACCAAGCCGAGCAGCGCGCGCGCAATCGTCGTCTTGCCGCTGCCGGATTCGCCGACCAGCGCCAGCGTGCGCCCGCGCCGCAGCGCGAACGAAACGCCGTCCACGGCCTTGATGTGGCCGACGGTGCGCTTGAACACGCCCTTCCTGACCGGAAAATGAACCGCGAGATTACGCACCTCGGCCAGTGGTTCGCCGCCTTGCGGCGGCGGCAGGCGCGCGCCGTCAAACAGCGACAGGCCGCGCTTGTCGCGCCCCGGCAGCATCGTGCACAGGCGGCGGCTGTAGTCGTGGCGCGCGCGGCTGAAAAATTCGCCGGCGCCGGCCTGCTCCAGAATCTCGCCGTCGCGCATCACCGCGATGCGCCCGGCGATGGACGAGACCACCGACAGGTCGTGCGAGATGAACAGCATCGCCATGCCGCGGTCGGCTTGCAGTTTTTTCAGCAGGTCGAGCACCTGCGCCTGTATCGTGACATCGAGCGCGGTCGTCGGTTCGTCGGCAATCAGCAACTCGGGCTCGCCGGCGAGCGCCGCCGCGATCATCACCCGCTGTTTCATGCCGCCCGACAACTCGTGCGGGTGGGAGGCGAACACGCGCTCGGCGTCGTCAATGCCGACCTCGCCCAGCAGTTGCAGCGCCGTGCGCCGCGCGTCGCGCCCGCGCGCGCCGCGGTGCAGGCCGAGCGCCTCGGTCAACTGGCGGCCCGCCGTCAGCACCGGGTTCAGCGAGGTCATCGGCTCCTGGAAGATCATGCCGATGCTGCCGCCGCGCACCTCGCGCATCGCCATCTCGGGGCGCCTCAGCAGATTCCGGCCGTGCAGCCGCACCGCGCCGCCGCGCACGCGCAGGCCGTCGGGCAGCAGGCGCAGGATGGACAGCGCCGTCAGCGACTTGCCGGAACCCGACTCGCCGAGCAGCGCGAAACTTTCGCCGGGGCCGATGTCGAACGCGATGTCCCGCAGCAGCGTCTCGCGCCGCCCCGGCGCCGCCGTCTCGACGCGCAAACCGCGCACGCTCAGGAGCGGTTCCATTCGCTCCTCGGATCGAACGCGTTGCGGACGCCGTCGGCGAACAGGTTGGCGCACAGCACCAGCCCGAAAAGAAACACCATGGCGGCGAGCAGCGGCCACCACACCGCCGGCTCGCGCGCCATCTCAAGGCGCGCGCTGTTGATCATGTTGCCCCAACTGTGCATCGTCGGGTCAACGCCGATGTTGACATACGACAGCACCGCCTCGGCCAGCACCAGGCCGCTGAAGTCGAGGGCGACGGTGATGACGACGATGTGCATCACATTCGGCAGGACATGGCGCAGCAGTATCAGCGGGCGGGCGACGCCGAGCGCGCGCGCCGCGTCAATGTAGTCCATTTCCCTGACTTTCAGCGTTTCGGCGCGCAGCAGCCGGCACAGCCCGGTCCAACTGGTAATCCCCAGGATGGCGCACAGAAACAGCAGCCGCGTGTCGGCGCGCGTCACCAGGTCGTTGAAGCGGTCGCCGTGCTGGTCCATGTACAGTTGCAGCATCAGCACCATCGCCGCCACCAGCAGCACGCCCGGAATCGAGTTCAGCGTCGTGTAGAGATACTGGATGACATCGTCCACCCATCCCAGGAAATAACCGGCGCAGACGCCGAGCGCCAGCGCGAAGGGCAGCATGATCAGCGTCGTCAGCGTGCCAATCAGAAAGCCGGTGCGCACGCTCTTGAGCGCCTGGTACAGCACATCGCCGCCGATCTTGTCGGTGCCGAGCACATGGTATTCGCGGCCAATCCCGACGACGATAAAAATCGCGACCACAATCAGCGCGACGGTAATAGCGACGGCGCGCAGCGGCAGGCCGCCGGTGGTGTTGCAGACGACGGCGCGCATCGCCGCCGGCGCGCGCCGCGGCCCGGCCACCGCGAGGCACAGCAGCGCCAGCAATGCGGCGCACGACAGCAGCCCGGCGAGGCCCCACACGGCGGCGCGCCAGGCGATGTCCGCCGCCGCCCGGCCCGGGTCCGCCAGCGCGGCGCCGCCGTGCTCCAGGCGCGGATAGACATGCCGGCGCACGCCGTCCTCCTCGACCATTTCCTTGACATAGGCGTGCACCGCCAGCGGCCCGGAATAGGTCTTCTCGAAACGCTCGCCGAGCGGCGACACCAGCCGGTCAAACACGCTGACGACCTCGTTGGAATAGACGGCCTCGCCGTTCCTTGCGGTTTCGGCGGTCTCGATGAGCGGCCTGAAATGCAGCGAGTCGAGCAGCGCGACGGCGAAGTAGAACGCGATGACCGTCAGCGACACCATCGCCGAGCGGTCGCGCGCCAGTTTGCGCCAGGCGGCTTGCAGGTGCGGCCTTCTCGACACATAAAACGCATAGAGCGCCGTCAGCGCAATCAACGCGAAGAAGAAGGCGTCGGTCAGCAGCACCACCGGCATCAGTTCAGCCTCACCCGCGGATCGACAAAAGTGTAGGAAATGTCGGTCAGCAGCAAACCGGCGATGTACAGCACCGAGCCGAGAAAAACCATCGAGCGCACAATGGAAAAGTCCTGGCGCGCAATCGCGTCTATCGTGTAACTGCCGAGGCCGGGAATGCCGAAGAAAGACTCGATAATCAGGCTGCCCATGAACAGCAGCGGCAATATGACGACGACGCCGGTCAGAATCGGTATCAGCGCGTTCGGCAGGATGTGGCGGAACAGAATCGCGAATTCACCCACCCCCCTGGCGCGCGCGGTGCGGACATAATCCTTGCCCGCCTCCTCGAGAAAAATCGTCCGGTACCAGCGGCTGCCGGCGCCGATGCCGGAGACGACGCCGATGACGACCGGCAGCAGCACGAAGCGAAACGCCGACCAGCCGCCGTCGTAACCCGATATCGGCACCAGTTTCAGCAACTTGCCGACCGCATACTGGCCGCCGATGATGTAGAACAGCCCGGACACGGACATCAGCACGATGCACAGCATCACCGACCAGAAATCCACATAGGTCGCGCGGAAGAAGACCATGACCAGCGCGAAGGTGATGTTGACGAGAATGCCGATCAGCAGCGTCGGCACCGCGATGGCGAGGCTCGGCCACATGCGCTGGCGGATGTCGTAGCCGATGTCCCTGCCGCTGTCGGAGCGCCCGAAGTCAAACACGAACAGGCGCAGCGACTCGTCGAAGAAAATCGTGTCGGACAGACGCGACCCGCCCGGCGCGCCGGCGTTGTAGAACAGCGGGCGGTCGTAGCCGCGGTCGCGCTTCCACAAATCCACCTGCTCCTGCGTCACATGGCGGTGCCCCAGGTGCATGCGCGCGATGTCGTCGGGCGAGTTGACGATGAAGAACAGCGAGAATGTCAGTATGTTGACGCCGACCAGAATCGGCAGCGCATACAGCGCGCGGCGGACGATGTAGGCGATCACAGCACGGTCTCGCGGCGGCGCCTGCGGTAGATTGCGACCGCCGGCATCAGGAACAGCGCCAGCGCGCCGGCGAGAACGGCGACCGGGCCGGTGCGCGGGCGGTTCCATTCGTCGCGCAGGCGGGCGCGCCGCGCGCTGTCGAGCTTCAGGTACTTCAGGCCGTTGTGCGCCATCAGGTTCGGCTTGGCGTTGGCGAGCCATTCGTGGTGCAGCACGAAGGACTTGGGGTGAAAGCCCCAGATCCACGGCGCGTCGCGGCGCAGCAC
The DNA here is from genome assembly GCA_028817225.1 of Gammaproteobacteria bacterium. NCBI lineage: Bacteria > Pseudomonadati > Pseudomonadota > Gammaproteobacteria > Gammaproteobacteria bacterium. Next base: position 65,777 of record JAPPQC010000011.1, read on the forward strand.
CTCGTTCATCTCGTCAATCAACTCCAGGCGGCGCGGCGTGTTCGGCAGACTGCGCATCTCCTCAAACAGCCGGTCAAAACGCGGGTTGCGGTAATTCGCGGCGTTTTCGCCCTGGTGCGCCACTTTCGAGTTCGGCCCGTAGAGCAGGAAAAAAAAGTTCTCCGGGTCGGGGTAGTCGGCGTTCCAGCCGAGCCGGAAAATCTGCGCGTTGCCTTCCCGCATTTTGTCCTGAAAGCGGTTCCAGTCGGTGTTGCGCATGACCAGTTGAAGATCGAGTTTCGCGAACTGCTTTCGCACCCAGTTAAGCCACGACTTGGCGTCGGGGCCGATGCCGGTCGCGTCGAAGTAGAGCACCAGCGGCTTGCCGGTCTCGCGGTCCATGCCGTCCTTGTAGCCGGCCTCGGCGAGCAGGCGGCGCGCCTCGGCCAGCGGCTTGCGCACGGCGCGCCCGCCGCGCCAGTCATAGACGCGGCGGTTGACGCCGGCCTCGCCGTCGCGGTGGCCGAAGATGCCCGGCGGCAGCGGCCCCTGCGCCGGGATGCCGCGCCCGTTCTGGAAGATCGAGATGAACTCGCCGGTGTCCATCGCAATGGACAGGGCGAGGCGCAGTTTGCGCGCGCGCTCGCTGTCGCCGCCGACGACGGGGTCGAGCATGTTGAAGCCGGTGTAGTAGATCGAGGTCGAGTAGGCGACCGACAGCCGGATGCCGCGCGCGCGCATGCCTTCGGTCAGTTCAAACTCGCCGCCCTGCCCCAACTGCACCGCCTGGTCGAAACTGTCGGAACTGATGCCGGCGCGGTCGTAGTAACCCTGCAGAAACTTGTTCCAGTAGGGAATATTCTCCTTCTCCAGGCTGTAGATGACCTTGTCGATGAACGGCAGCCTGGCGCCGGCGTCTTTCAGCAGGCCGCGCGCGGCGTCGCCGTCCTCGCCTTCAAGCGGGTAGTGGTCGGCGCGGAAGTTGGGGTTGCGCTCCAGCACCATCCGCAGGTTCGGGTTGTTCTCGGTCAGCATGTAGGCGCCGGTGCCGACCGGGTACCAGTCGAGCGTCAGGTTGCGCTCCTCAAAGCCGGGCTGGCTGTGAAAAGCGTCGGCCTCCCACGGCATCGGCGCAAAGAAGGGCATCGCCAGCCAGTAGATGAACTGCGGGTAACCGGCGCGCACCATGACCCGGTAGCGGTGCGGCCCGAGCACCGTGACGCCCTCCATGTCAAACGCGCGCAAATCCAGCCACGCGCCCGGCGCGAGCGTCTTTCTCGCCTCGGTCAGGCGCGCGCGCAAATCGGCGAAACCGACAAGGTGGCGGGCGAGGATGCCGGCAATCGGCGAGTGCACGGCGGGGTCGGCGAGGCGCTTGATCTGGTAGGCGTAGTCGGCGGCGCGCAGTTCGCGGCTGCCGGTCTCGGCGAAGTCCGACAGTTCGTGCACATCGTCCAGTTGCGCCTCGGTGACGGGCCGGTAACGGTAGCCGCCGCCCGCCTTGCGCGCGAAGGCCGGGTGCGGCTGGTAGCGGATGCCGGGCCGTATCTCAATGTCGTAGGCGGTGGTGGCGACGGCGCCGTCGTCGCGCGTGACGCGCCCGCCGGCGTCGAAGTGCGTCACCCGCGGCATCACCGCCGCCGTCAGCGGCTGCAATTCATACGGGCGTTTCAGGTAGTGGTAGTGCAGCACCGGCTCAACGACCTGCCCCAGCACCGCGTACTCGTTGGAACTGTAGGAGCGCGCCGGATCAAAATGCTTGGGGCGCTCGGAAAACCCCGAATACAGGATGTCGCCGTCGGCGGCGCCGGCGTAGGGGTTGTTCCACGCGCCTTCGCCGCAGCCCGCCAGCGACAGCGCCGCCGCGGCAACGACGCAGACCCGGCAGATTCGGCAGATTCGGAGAGGGGCGGTCATTGCCGCCCATTATATGCGCCGCGTGCGCGCCGCGCACACCGGCGGGCGGACGGCCCCGCTTCTGCTATGATAGGCCGCGAAAAATGGAACTGCAGGACATCGTCGGCGCCGGCGCCGTCGTCTTCTATAACCGGGAAACCGACATCCTGGTGGCGTGGGACGGCGGCATTGAATTCCCGGTCTATGCCGGAAAATTCAACGGCGACTACGACCGGATTGACACTTTTTACAAGGATGTGCATTCGGTCGCCGCCGCCGCCAAGGCCGCCGAAATGTGGTTCCGGGAACACGCAACCTTCAACCCCGGCCCGTGAGGCCGCTGCCAGGAGAAACCTTGATGAAACTGCTGGACGGAAAACGCGCGCTGATCACCGGCGTCGCCGGTAACCGCTCGATCGCGTGGGGCATCGCGCAGGCGATGCGGCGCGAAGGCGCCGAACTGGCCTTCACCTTTCAGAACGAGCGGCTGCGCGGGCGCGTCGAGGAACTCGCCGCGCAATGCGGCGCCGGCATCACGCTGCCGTGCGATGTGCAGAACGACGCCGAAATCACCGCGCTGTTCGCGGCGCTCGGCGAACGCTGGCCGCAACTGGACATCCTGGTGCATTCCATCGCCTACGCGCCGCGCGAGGAACTCGGCGGCGACTATGTCGGCAACGCCAGCCGCGCCGGCTTCACGACGGCGCACGAGACCAGTTGCTACAGCCTGACGGCGCTGGCGGCGGGCGCCAGGCCGCTGATGCAATCCGGCGGCGCGGTGCTGACGCTGACCTACTACGGCGCCGAGAAAGTCGTGCCGAACTACAATGTGATGGGGCTTGCCAAGGCGAGCCTCGAGGCCAATGTTCGCTATCTCGCCGACTGCCTCGGGCCGCAGGGCACGCGCGTTAACGCGATTTCGGCGGGGCCGATCAAGACGCTGGCCGCCTCCGGCATCGGCGATTTCCGCAAGATGCTGGAGCATGTCGAGCGCACCGCGCCGCTCCGCAGGAATGTCTCGATAGACGAGGTCGGCAACGCCGCGGCTTTTCTGTGCTCGGACTGCGCCAGCGGCGTCACCGGCGAAATCCTGCATGTGGACGCCGGCTACAACCTCATCGGCATGAGCGCCGGCCCGCAATCGCCCGCAGGCGGGCGTTAGACCGACAATCGCCGCCGGGGCGCCGCCCGCAGGCGGGCGTCAGACCAGCAGTTTTTCCTTCTCGCTGCGCGCGACGACGCCGGTGGCGCAGGCGTCGCTGTACACATTGACGCTGGTGCGGCACATGTCGAGCACGCGGTCCACCGCGAGTATCAGCGCGATGGCCTCGACCGGCAGGCCGACGGCGGCCAGAATCAGCGTGATGGCGACGAGGCTCGCGGCGGGCACGCCAGCGACGCCGACCGAGGTCAGCAGCGCCAGCATCACGACGATGAACTGCGTCGCAATGTCCAGTTCAACGCCGTACACCTGGGCGATGAATATGACGGCGACGCACTCGTAGAGCGCGGTGCCGTCCATGTTGACGGTCGCCCCCAGCGGCAGCACAAAGCCGCTGACGCGGTTCGAGGCGCCGACGCGGTCGCGGGCGCACTCCATCGTGACCGGCAGCGTCGAGGACGAAGACGCGGTCGAGAACGCCATCAGCACGGCGGGCAGCATCGCCTTGACATAGGCGACCGGGGAAATCCCCGCGGCGAAGCGCAGAATCAGCGGCAGCACGACGAAAAAGTGCACCGCGAGCGCCGACAGCACGGTGATGAAAAACAGCAGCAGAATCTTGAACACATCCAGCCCGGAAGACATCACCACCTTGCCGACCAGCGCGAACACGCCGATGGGCGCGAATTTGATGACCCACAGCGTGATTTTCATCATGACCCGGTACATCGCCTCCCAGAAATCCACCATCGGCGACGCGAATTCCTCGCGCACCTTGGCCGTGAAGTAGCCGAACAGCACCGCGAAGAAAATCACCGCGAGAAACTGGCCCTCGGCGGCGGCCTGGAACACATTGACCGGAATCATCCGCAGAAACACGCCGACGAGGTCGCCGAAGCCGCGCCCGCCGACTTTCTCCATGACCTCGGACGCATCGGTTGACAGGCCGAGGCTCTCCGGGTCGCCGGTGAAAAAGGCGCCGGGCTGAATCAGGTTGACCAGCGTCAGGCCGGTGACAATCGAGAACAGGCTGGTGGCGAGATAATAGACGAAGGTCTTGGCGCCGAGGCGCCCGAAGCCGTGGTCGCCTGCGACCGACGCGACGCCGGAGACGATGGACGCGAACACCAGCGGAATGACGATCATCCTGAGCGCGTTCATGAACATCTGGCCGAAAAAGCCCATGATGTCGTAGAGCCGCACGCCGAACAGCATGGTTTCGGTCGTCGTCGGCAGCCCGACGACGACGGCCAGAATCAATGCAATCAGGATTTGCCAGTGCAGGGGGATTTTTTTCATGTCGGCGCTCCGGTGCGGTTTCGGTTTCGGTTCCGGTTTCAGTTTCAGTTTACAGGGATTCGGTCAACTTCTGCAATTCGTCGGGATGCAGCCTGACCTCGAACACATCGCGCAGGCTTTCCAGCACGGCCTGCGTCTCGCGCCCGGCGAACGAGAGGGACTCCGGCTCCAGTTCGTCGCCTTCACGCACCGCCGACAACTCGACGATGACCGGCTCGCCGCCGTCCTGCGCGGCGACATAAACCGGCGGCCCGGCAACCGGCGCATCCGTCACAAAGGCGGTTTTGACGACATCGGCGGGCAATTCGCTGTCGTAGCGGTTGATGTAGCCGGCGTCCACAATCTCAAACACGCCGTCGCCCGCCAACTGGTCCAGCGTCTTGCCGCCCGTTCTCAGCTGGTTCAGCCATTCCTGGTGGCGCTTGCGCGCCGTCTCCGCGGCGCGGCGAGCGACCAGCGTCGCGACGACATCCTCCCTGACGGCGTCAAACGCCAGTTGCGTCGAAGGCTGCCGCTCGGCGACGGAGAAAAACAGCGCGTGGCCGCGATCCACCTCGACCAGCCCGCTGTTCAGTTCCTCGCCGGCCAGCAGGCGCGTCAGCGCGACCTGCCTGGCTCTCGGCCAGGCGAGCAGCCCCTCCTCCTTGTCGGCGTCAAGCCACGGCGTCACCTCGACGGGAATACCCGGGTACGCCCGGGCCATAATCCGGAAAAACAACTCGCCCTGTTCGTAGGAAATGCGGTTGATGTCGGTTACGAGGCCGGCGTATTGCTGCTCGGCGCGCTCGTACTTCAGCGACTCCTCCAGTTCCTCGCGCACCTCGTCAAACGTTTTTTCCTCGCGCGGCGTGATTTCGGCAAGTTGAAAAATCTGATAGCCGAATTCGCCCTCGACCGGCTCGCTGACCTCCCCTTCGGCGAGGCCGAAGACGGCGGCGCGGACGGCCTCGTCGGTGACCTCGTCCTCCGACATCGGCGGCAATTCACCGCCGGATTCGGCGGTCAGCGTGTCGTCGGAGTATTCCTTCGCCAACCCGGCGAAATCGGCGCCTTCGGCGATTCTGCCGGTGATCTCATCCAGGCGCGCGGCCATCCCCCCTTCGTCGCGCTGCTCGCCGGAAACGAGAATGTAGCGGACGCGGCGTTTTTCCGGCGTCGCAAACTCGTCGGCGCGGGTCTCGTAGTATTCCCGGACTTCCTCGTCGCCGACGGCCTCGCCGGAGACCAGGTCGTCCACCTGAATCTCGATGTAGCGAAAGCGCACCTGCAGCGGCGACCGGTATTGCTCCCTGTTCTGCTCGTAATAAGCCTGCGCCTCTTCGTCGCCGACGCCGCCGGGTTCGAGAAAGTTGTCGCTGGCGACGGTCACATAGCGCACCTTCCGCTCCTGGCTGAACAACTTCTCGTACTGTTCCCGCTCGCTCTTGAGAACGAAACTCGACTCCCGCACCACCTCAAGAAACTGGGAGCGCTTCAGTTGGCGGCGGTAGTTGTTCTCAAAGGCGGTCTTCGGAATGCGCTGCGATTGCAGGAACAGCGTGTACTGGCGCGGGTCGAAACGGCCGTCGCTCTGAAACTGGGGCAATTCGGCAATCATTTTCGCCAGCGTCGAATCCGCCACCTCGTAGCGGTAGCGGTCCGCCGCCTGGGTCAGCAGTTCCTGCCCGAGGCGGTCGCTGATGACCTGCGACAGAATGGCGTTGTCCGGCGGCATCGCCGCGCCCTGCGACCCGGCCTCGATGTCGCGCTTGCGCTGCGCGAAATTGCTGGCGATCTGGGCGCTGCTGATCTCGACATCGCCGATGGAAAGCGCCGTCGGCGCGTCGCTCCACCCGAAATACTGCTGAATGCCCCACAGCGCGAAAGGTATCGCAATCAGCGTCACGATGGTGTAGGCAATCCAGCCGGTCGCCTTTTCCCTGATTTTCAGAAGCATCTTTGATAACGCGAGACAAATTCCGCGGAAAAAACAATGGGGGCGGTGCGACCGCCCCCATTACAGGATCAATTACCGGCCGTTGCCACGGAAACCGCGAAACCGGTGGCGGAGTGGACGGGACTCGAACCCGCGACCCCCGGCGTGACAGGCCGGTATTCTAACCAACTGAACTACCACTCCCGGAACCCGATGGGTGCTGAGGGACTTGAACCCCCGACTTCCGCCTTGTAAGGGCGGTGCTCTACCCGCTGAGCTAAGCACCCCAAACCCGGCGGGGCGTCAGTTCAGCGACTCCTTCAGGCTCTTGCCGGCCTTGAAAGCGGGCACCTTGCTGGCGGCAATCTGAATGCTCTCGCCGGTGCGGGGATTGCGCCCGCTGCGGGCGCTGCGCTGACGGACCAGGAAAGTGCCGAAACCGACGACGGTCACCTGCTCTCCCTTCCTCAGACTGCGGGTGATGCAGCCGACAACGGCGTCCACGGCACGCGATGCATCCGCCTTGGACAAGTCCGCATCGTCCGCGACTGCTTCAATTAACTCAGATTTATTCATTATTCTCTGTTTCTCCTTATTCTGGATAATGAAAGTTACGTTTATGCCGCCGGTTGCTTCCCCCGTTGCCTCGGCGCCGCCTGAAACCAGGCGCCGCCGCACAACGCTTTCCGCTTGCGCAGGCAGTCAAAAGCCCTGCGGCGGGGGCAATTCTACAATAAAAAACGGCCCGCCACCGGATTTGTGCGCTCCGGGGCGCCTCAATGGCGCTGCACTTCCGTTGAACGGCTTGATTTTGTAGGGATTTTTTTCGCCGGGGCGTCGTCCAGCGGCTTGCCCTCGCCGCTGAAATCAGCCGGCGACGGCATCTCGGTCAGCGCCGCCTCCAGCACCTCGTCTATCCAGCGCACCGGGCGGATATCCAGTTTGCTGCGGATATTCGACGGGATTTCCTTCAGGTCTTTCTTGTTCTCCTCCGGAATCAGCACCGTTTGCACGCGGGCGCGCAGCGCCGCCAGCAACTTCTCCTTGAGGCCGCCGATGGCCAGCACCTCGCCGCGCAGCGTAATTTCGCCGGTCATCGCGACATCGGAGCGCACCGGGATTCTCGTCAGCGCCGACGCAATCGCGGTGCACATCGCGACACCGGCGCTCGGGCCGTCCTTCGGCGTGGCGCCTTCGGGCACATGCACATGAATGTCGCGGGTTTCGTAAAAGTCGGGCTGAATGCCGAGCGCGTCGGTGCGGCTTCGCACCACCGTCATCGCGGCGCGCACCGATTCCTGCATGACATCGCCCAACTGCCCGGTGTGGGTCAGTTTGCCCTTGCCGGTCATGATCGCGGCCTCCACCGTCAGCAATTCGCCGCCGACCTCGGTCCACGCCAGGCCGTTGACCTGGCCGATGCGGTCCTCCTCGTCGGCGACGCCGTAGCGGTACTTGCGAACGCCGAGGTATTTCTCGAGCGAACGCGGCTGGATGTGGACGGACTTGGCCGGGCCCTTGTCCCGGTTCATCAGCAGCGACTTCACGACCTTGCGGCAGATTTTCGCGATCTCGCGCTCCAGCCCGCGCACGCCGGCCTCGCGGGTGTAGTAGCGAATGATGCTGCGAATGGCCGCCGGCGAGAAGGCGATTTCCTTGTTGCTGAGGCCGCTGTCTTCGGTCTGCTTCGGTATCAGGTAGCGCGACGCGATATTGAGTTTTTCATCCTCGGTGTAGCCGGGCAGGCGGATGACCTCCATGCGGTCGAGCAGCGGCGGCGGGATGTTCAGACTGTTGGCGGTGCAGACAAACATCACATCGGACAGGTCGAACTCGACCTCGAGGTAGTGGTCGGCGAAGGTGTGGTTCTGCTCCGGGTCGAGCACCTCGAGCAGCGCCGAGGCCGGGTCGCCCCTGAAATCCATCGACATCTTGTCCACCTCGTCGAGCAGAAACAGCGGGTTTCTGACGCCGGCCTTGGACAGGTTCTGAATCAACTTGCCGGGCAGCGCGCCGACATAGGTGCGGCGGTGGCCGCGTATCTCGGCCTCGTCGCGCACCCCGCCGAGGGCCATGCGCGAGAACTTGCGCCCGGTGGCGCGCGCGATGGAGCGGCCCAGCGAGGTCTTGCCGACGCCGGGCGGCCCCGTCAGGCACAGAATCGGGCCCTTGATGGTCTTCGCCCTCTGGTTGACGGCGAGGTATTCGAGAATTCTCTCCTTGACCTTGTCGAGGCCGTAGTGGTCCTCCTCCAGAATCTGCTCGGCGGCGTGCAAATCCTTCTTGATCTTGGACTTCTTCTTCCACGGCAGGCCCACCAGCCAGTCGAGGTAGTTGCGCACGACCGTGGCCTCCGCCGACATCGGCGTCATCATGCTCAGTTTGTTGACCTCGGCCTCGGCCTTCTTGCGAACCTCGGCGGGCATGCCCGCCTTCTTGATCTTGGCGCGGTATTCCTCGGTCTCGTTCGGGACATTGTCGAGTTCGCCCAGTTCCTGCTGCACCGCCTTCATCTGCTCGTTGAGGTAGTACTCGCGCTGGCTTTTCTCCATCTGCTTCTGGACGCGGTTGCGAATCTTCTTCTCGATTTGCAGCACATCGAGTTCCTCGGCCACCAGCGACAGGATGTGCTCAAGCCGCCGGTACTCGTCGGCGATCTCGAGGAGTTTCTGTTTCTCGTCTATTTTCAGCGACATGTGGGCCGCGATTGAGTCCGCCAGCCGGCCCGGATCCTCGATTCCGGCGAGCGATTGCAGCAGCTCCGCCGGCACTTTCTTGTTGAGTTTCACATAGTGCTCAAACTGGCTGAACAGCGAGCGCGACGCGGCCTCGAGTTTCTTGGCGTCTTCCGACGAATACGGCTTCAGCACCTTGAGGTCGCCTTTCAGGTAATCGTCGTCCTCGACAAAGTGCAGCACCCTGGCGCGCAACTCGCCCTCGACCAGCACCTTGATGGTGCCGTCCGGCAGTTTCAGCAGTTGCAGTATCGTCGCCAGCGTGCCGACATGGTAGATGTCGTCGGTGCCGGGGTCCTCGTTCTCCGCCGCCTTCTGGGTCACCAGCATGATTTGCTTGTCGTCGCGCATCGCCGCTTCCAGCGCCCTGACCGACTTCTCGCGCCCGACGAACAGCGGCACCGCCATGTAGGGATAGACGACGACATCGCGCAGCGGCAGAACCGGCACCATTTCGATGACGTCCCCGGCGGCGGTTTCGCGTTGATATTCAGACATTGGATTACCTCGCAAAAAACAACGGTTGTCCCCGTATTATGGGGGCAATTCCGGCCATTGCAATTGCCCGGCCAATTTCGGCGTCAGACGGCCTTTTCCCAGGCGCCCGCGGCGCCCCGGTAGAGGCGGAAAGGCGCGTTCGCGCCCTCGACGACGCTGCTGTCCACCACCACTTTTTCGACATTTTTCGCCGACGGCAGTTCGTACATCGTGTCCAGCAGGATGTTCTCGAGGATGCTGCGCAGGCCGCGCGCGCCGGTTTTCTTCTCCCTCGCCTTGCGCGCCACCGTGCGCAGGGCCTCCTGCTTGAACTCCAGTTCGACCTTTTCCATGCCGAACAGGTAGCGGTACTGCTTGACCAGCGCGCTGCGCGGCTCGGTCAGGATGCGCACCAGCGCGTTCTCGTCGAGTTCCTCAAGCACCGCGGTCACCGCGAGGCGCCCGACGAACTCCGGAATCAGACCGTAGTTGATCAGGTCCTCCGACTCGACCTTCTTCAGAATCCCGGTCAGCACGGCGCCGTCGGCGGCGTCCCTGATTTCCGCCGAGAAGCCGATGCTGCTCTTGTCGGTGCGCCGCCGGATGACCTTTTCAAGGCCGGCGAAAGCGCCGCCGCAAATGAACAGCACATTGGAGGTGTCCACCTGCAGGAATTCCTGGTGCGGGTGCTTGCGCCCGCCCTGCGGCGGCACCGAAGCCACCGTGCCCTCGATCAACTTGAGCAGCGCCTGCTGGACGCCCTCGCCGGAGACATCGCGGGTGATGGACGGGTTGTCCGATTTGCGCGATATTTTGTCTATTTCGTCAATATAGACGATGCCGCGCTGCGCCTTCTCAATGTCGTAGTCGGCCTTCTGCAGCAGTTTCTGGATGATGTTCTCGACATCCTCGCCGACATAGCCGGCCTCGGTCAGCGTCGTCGCATCGGCGATCGTGAAAGGCACATTCAGCAGTTTCGCCAGCGTCTGCGCCAGCAGCGTCTTGCCGGAGCCGGTCGGGCCGATCAGCAGGATGTTGCTCTTGGAAAGTTCGACGCCGGCGCTCTTCTCTTTTTCGCTCAGCAGGCGTTTGTAATGATTATAGACGGCGACCGCGAGGACTTTCTTCGCGTATTCCTGGCCGATGACATACTGGTCGAGTTCGCCCTTGATCTCGCGCGGCTTCAGCAGGTCGCGCCCGTCGTAGAGCGGGCCTTCCCCCATCTCCTCGCGCAGAATCTCGTTGCACAGGTCAATGCACTCGTTGCAGATGAAGACGGACGGCCCCGCAATCAACTTGCGCGCCTCCCGCTGGCTCTTGCCGCAAAAAGAACAATACAGCAGTTTTCCCCGATCCTTGCTCATGACAACCTCCGGCCCGACGCCTCAATAAAACACAAACGGCGCGTTTTGGCAAACATCAGGATTCCCGGTGCAGCAGGATCTTGTCCACAATGCCGTATTCACGGGCTTCCCGCGAATCCATGAAGCGGTCGCGCTCGGTGTCGCCGGCGATGCGCGCGGCGTCCTGCCCGGTGTGCTCGGCCAGGATGCGGTTGACCTGGTCGCGCACCTTCAGGATTTCCTTCGCGTGAATATCCACATCGGTGGCCTGCCCCTGAAAGCCGCCGAGCGGCTGGTGAATCAGGATTTTGGAATGGGGCAGCGCATGGCGCTTGCCGTGCGCGCCGCCGGCCAGCAGCAGCGCGCCCATGCTCGCCGCCTGGCCGATGCACAGCGTGCTGATGTCGGGTTTTGTAAACTGCATCGTGTCGTAGATTGCAAGCCCCGCCGACACCGAGCCGCCGGGGGAATTGATGTACAGCGAAATGTCCTTTTCCGGGTTCTCGGACTCGAGAAAAAGAATCTGGGCGATGACGAGGTTCGCCATGTGGTCCTCGATGGCGCCGACGATGAAGATGACGCGCTCCTTCAGCAGGCGCGAGTAGATGTCATATGAGCGTTCGCCGCGCGAGGTCTGCTCGACGACGATGGGAACCAGGTTCCCTGTGGGTTCACTGTGTTGCATGGCTGGTTTTCTCCGGGCCGGTGTGGACAATTTCATCAAAAGAACAGGTTTTTTCACTGACCTGCGCCGCTTCAAGCACCCGCGCGATGACCTGGTCCTCGACGGCGAGGGCCTCGACCGCGCGGCGCATCCGTTCGTTGCCGCGGTAGTGGTTCTTGACGCTTTCGGGGTCTTCGTACGACGCCGCCAGTTCGTCGAGCCGCGCCTCGAAGGACGCGCGGTCGGCGCGGATGTCGTGCTGCTCGGCGTAGCGGTGCAGCAGCAGGCCGAGGCGCACGCGGCGCAGCGCCTCGTCGCGGAACAGTTCCGCCGGCAGGCGCGCGCCGTCTTCCTCCTTCATCCGGAAGCGGCTCGCCGCCTCCTTGCGCATCGTCGCGATTTCCTGCTCGACCATGACGGCGGGCACATCAAATTCGTTGTGTTCAAGCAGCGCGGCCATCACGCGCTGTTTCAGCAGTTGCGCGAGGCGCGCGCGCAATTCGTTTTCCATGCCTTCGCGCAGCATCGCGCGCAGCCCGTCGAGGCCGCCGGACTTGACGCCGCACGCGCTGAAAAACGCCTCGTCGAGCGCCGGCAGGACAGGTTCCTCGACCGCGTGCACGGCCACTTCGCGCTCCGCCTCGCCGCCGTCGCCGGTCGGCACGCGCACGCGGCGGCGGTCGCCCGCGCACACGCCCGCAAGGTCTTCGTTGAATGCGGACGGGACGCCGGACGCGCCCAGTTCCACCGTGACTTCTTCCGGGCGGTCGGACGGCGCGCCCTGCCCGGCGGCGTCCGCACCAGCGGCGGCGTTCTCACCGGCGCCGCCAACACCCTCTCCGCCGCCGCCGGCGTCTTCGCCGCCACCGGCGCTGTCGCCGGCGCCGCCTTCACCGGCGCGGCCAAAATTCAGCGTCAGGCGGTCGCCGGCGCGCGCCGGGCGTGAAACCGTCTTCCAGTCGGCGCGGTTTTTGCGGACGCGCTCGACCATCTGCTCCACATCCGCCGCCGTGACCCCGGCCACCGGCTTTTCAATGACGGCGCTCTCCATCGGCGCCGCCTCAAACTCGGGGTACACCTCGATGCTGGCGGTGAACTCCAGGTCGCGGCCCGGCTCCGCCCGGACTTCCTCAAAACGCGGGTAGCCCGCCGGTTTCAGCAATTCCTTTTGCAGCACCTCGGTGTAATTCGACTGCATCAAGTCGCTCGCGACCTCGCTGAAGACCCTGCCCCCGAAACGCTGCTCGACAATCCGCAGCGGCGCCTTGCCGGGGCGAAAGCCGTCGAGGCGAACGCTCTTGCACAACTTTCGCAGGCGCTTCTCGACCTGCCCGCGCACCTCTTCGGCGGCGACCCGGATGTGCAGTTTGCGCCCGAGAGGCCCCGCCGTTTCAATCGAGAAATCCATCAACAAACCATGGTTCCGCCGCCACAAACCGTTGTTCTGCGCGGCAGAAACGGATTATAACCTTGAACGGCGCCTTCCATCAGCGGCGCGGCGGTGGTGCGAAAGGAGAGATTCGAACTCTCACAGGGAGTAGTTTCCCCACCGGCTCCTAAAGCCGGCGCGTCTGCCGGTTCCGCCACTTTCGCACGCTACGGCCATTATAAAGCCCTTCCGCCGCCGCCTCAGCGCGGCGCCTGCTGCAGGATTCTGGCCTTGTACTGCCGCCAGTTGGCGCCCATCAGGCGCAGGCTTTCGCCGTCGGCGCCGTGGCGGCGGCGGTTCAGGCGGTAGGCGGCGTACGGAATCTTGTAAAAAACAAAGGCCAGAAACATGATGGCGAGGCCGACGCCGGGCTTGTGTTCGTCCAGCAGCGGCACGCCGCCGCGCCACAACAGCACGCCGGCCAGGCACACCGCCGCCGCCAGCGCCACGGTCAGCAGCCGGTTGTAGCGGTCGTGCGAGCGCTTGATTTGCGCCAGATGTTCAATGGTTTCCATCGCCGCCCGGCGCGGAATCGCGGTTGTTTTTCATCATGTCCGGTGCGAATGGTACAACACATGCTATGCTACGCGCGAGTCGGCCAGACGGTCGCTGTGGTTGCACAGAGGAAAGTCCGGGCTCCACAGGGCAGGGCGCCAGGTAACGCCTGGAGGGCGCGAGCCCATGGAAAGTGCCACAGAAAATACACCGCCGCGCCTGCGGGCGCGGTAAGGGTGAAAAGGTGCGGTAAGAGCGCACCGCGCCGGTGGCAACACCGGTGGCAGGGTAAACCCCGCCTGGAGCAAGGTTGAATAGGGAGGCAAGCGCGTTGCGCGGCACACGGCCCGTGTGCGCTTCCGGGTAAACCGCAAGAGGCGCATGGCGACATGCGTCCCAGATGAATGACCGTTCTCGACAGAACCCGGCTTACCGGCCGACTCACTTGAACCGGAGTCCGGTATAATCCGGCAACGACACGGGCGGCGCAAAGCCGCCTGGCTTGAAACCTTGGCCGACAACCTGCACGACGACGGCCTGGCGGGCGGCGCCATCAGCCGCGCCATCCCGGCGCTGGTCGCAAAAAACTGGCTGGTGGTTGACGCAGGCGCCTGACCGCCGGTTTCACCCCTTCCCGCGCCCGGCAACAAGGCAAAACGCCGCCGAAATCAGCCCGCCGCCGGCTCTTGCAGCGCCAGCCGGAAAAGATGCGACAGCAGCGACCGGCCGCTCAGCAGTTGCTCGCGGGTTTTGTCCTTCAGCGCCTTGCCCATGCCGCCGCTGTTGTACAGCGTAAAGCCGAACGGATCGTCCTTCAGCCAGTCGTTGATGTCGTCCACTTCGCGGTAATAGACCTCGCGCTTCGACCAGTTCGGCCCGAATCGGCGGGCCGGAACCGCATAGAATGGATATTTTGGCAGAATGCGGCTGAACATCGCCGGGCCTTTCTCCGCGGCAAACGGCTCCGGAAACATACGCGACAAATAGCGCCTTCGCAGGTATCCCCACTTGCGTCTCGGCCCCCACCACCCGGAACGGCCCAAGGCGTAATCCATCATGGACAAGGCTTCCCCGGGGATGCCGCAACCCCGAACAGAGGCCAGCATGCTGGTATGAATCACGCCCAACCCGCCTTGTTCGTCTTTGTCCGCGCAGATGACAAAATCCGCCCGCTCCAGCGGAGCGGCCAGTTCGTCAATCTCTTTCAACAGAATGAAATCGCAGTCAAGCCACAGGCCGCCGTAGCGGTGCAGCAATGCATATCGTATGTAATCCGCCTTGATATCCAGAAGAATGGGCGCCTTCAACACCACCCACGGAAGATCGAGGAAATCCGTGACGGTGTTTTCATCCAGCAGTTTCAACTCCCACGAGCCCAAACGCCTGCGGATGGTCTCCAGGCACAAGTCCAGCCAGACGGGTTTGGAACAACCGGGAGGGTTCTCCCAGTACATCCACACGGTCTTTTGATACGCCCGCTCCATCGCCGCCGCCCGTGAATTCAAGGCCCGGCAAATCCGGTTGCAGTCAATGCCCGGAAACCTCTTCCGGCCAAAAAGCTTGTTGCGCCGGAAAACAAATCAGCCCGCCGCCGGTTCTTCCAGCGCCAGCCGGAAAAGATGCGACAGCAGCGACCGGCCGCCCAGCAGTTGTTCGCGGGTTTTGTCCTTCAGCGCCTCGCCCATGCCGCCGCTGTTCCACAGGTTAAAGCCGAACGGATCGTCCTTCAGCCAGTCGTTGATGTTGTCCATTTCCCGGTAATAGACCTCGTGTTTCGACCAGTTCGGCCCGAATCTGCGGGCGGGATACGAATGGAATGGATATTTTGGCAGAATGCGTCTGAACATCGCCGGGCCTTTCTCCGCGGCGAACGGCGTCAAAACAGGCGGAAAACACCGCTTGATCAGGTATTTCAGCCTGCGCTTCGGTCTCAACCAGGAACGCCCCAGCGCGCCATCCATCATGGACAAGGCTTCTCCGAGGATGCCGCAACCGCGAACAGAGCCCAGCACGTTGGTATGAATCAGGCCCAACCCGCCTTGTTTGTCTTTGTTCGCGCAGATGACAAAATCCGCCCGCTCCAGCGGAGCGGCCAGTTCGTCAATCTCTTTCAACAGAATGAAATCGCAGTCAAGCCACAGGCCGCCGTAGCGGTGCAGCAATGCATATCGTATGTAATCCGCCTTGATATCCAGAAGAATGGGCGCCTTCAACACCACCCACGGAAGATCGAGGAAATCCGTGACGGTGTTTTCATCCAGCAGTTTCAACTCCCACGAGCCCAAACGCCTGCGGATGGTCTCCAGGCACAAGTCCAGCCAGACGGGTTTGGAACAACCGGGAGGGTTCTCCCAGTACATCCACACGGTCTTTTGCCAGGCCCGTTCCACCGCCACGCGCGGCCTCAGCGACTGGCGGAGAGAGAGGGATTCGAACCCTCGATGAGGCTCATCACCCCATACTCCCTTAGCAGGGGAGCGCCTTCAACCACTCGGCCATCTCTCCGGCGGCAATCACAGCACGGCATTTCCCGCGTCCCGGACCGGGGCGGGTCAGATTCTTTCGGCCTGCGGGGCGGTGTCTTCGGACGCGGCGCCGATGGAAGCCTGCGGGACGGGCGCGGCGCCTTCTTTCCGCATCTTCTCATACACTTCCTCGCGGTGCACCGGCGTCTCCTTCGGCGCGCTGACGCCGACGCGAATCTGGCCGCCGCGCACACCGAGAATGGTGATTGTCACATCGTCACCAATCATCAGGGCTTCTCCCACCCTTCTGGTTAAAATCAACACTTGAAAACCTCTCGTGGTTTGAGCGCCCATTATACCGCAAAACAAAAACGGCCCGCAGAGCAAGCGCTGACAGGCGCTCACAACACACCGCCGCTTTCCAGTTGAAAGGCGTCGTGCAGAACGCGCACCGCGGTTTCCATGTTTTTCTCCTCGAGCACCACCGAAATCTTGATCTCGGAAGTCGAGATCATGCGGATGTCAATTCCCTCGCCGGCGAGCGCGCGAAACATCTTCGACGCCACGCCCGAGTGCGAACGCATGCCGACGCCCACCAGCGAAACCTTGACGATGGAGTCGTCGCCGAGGACGCGCCCGGCGCCGAGCGCGGCCACCGTCTTCTCCAGAATCGCGCTGGCGCGCTCGTAGTCGCGGCGGTGAACGGTGAAGGTGAAATCGGCGGTGCCGTCGCGCGAGCCGACATTCTGGACGATCATGTCCACCTCGATGTTGTCGTCGGCGACCGGCCCCAGTATCCTGGCCGCGACGCCCGGCTTGTCGGGCACGCCGCGCACCGTCAACTGGGCCTCGTCGCGCTGGAACGCAATGCCCGCAATCCCCGGATTTTCCAAGTTATTTTCCTCGTAGGTGATGCGGGTGCCCGGCCCCGGACGGAAGGTCGAGAGCACCCTCAGCGGCACATTATACTTGCCCGCCAGTTCAACCGAGCGTATCTGCAGTATCTTCGAGCCGAGGCTCGCCATCTCGAGCATTTCCTCGAAGGTGATCCGGTCGAGGCGCCGCGCCTTGTTCTCGACGCGCGGGTCGGTCGTATAGACGCCGTCCACATCGCTGTAGATGCGGCACTCGCGCGCGCCGAGCGCGGCGGCGACGGCGACGGCGCTGGTGTCGGAACCGCCGCGCCCGAGCGTCGTGATGTTGCCGCCGCCGTCCACGCCCTGAAAGCCGGCGACGATCACCGCCTTGCCGGCGTCGAGATGGCGGCGAATCGCGCCGTCCTCGATGCCGGTGATGCGCGCGCGGTTCCAGACGCCGTCGGTCAGGATGCGCGCCTGCGCGCCGGTCAGCGAAACCGCGGCGACGCCCTCGCCCGCCAGCGCCATCGCCAGCAGCGCGGCGCTCGCCTGCTCGCCGGTGGCCAGCAGCATGTCGAGTTCGCGGCCCCGGCAGCGCGCATCCACGCGCGCGGCCAGTTCCAGCAGGCGGTCGGTCTCGCCGCTCATCGCCGACAGCACGACGACGACATCGTCGCCGCGCCCGCGGTCCGCCGCGACAATCGAGGCGACATGGCGGATGCGCTCGACCGAACCGACCGACGAGCCGCCGAATTTTTCAACAATCAGGGCCATGATTCATCCGGGCCTGGCGGCGCCTCAAAAGCGCGGCCAGACGGCGTCGCCCGGCAGGGCGTAACGCGCGTCGTATTCTATCGCAACCAGGTAGAGGCCGGCGCCTTCGGCGGTGACGCCGCCGCGCGTGCGGTCGCGCCATTCAAGCACCCGGCGCGCGTCATCGCGCGGGCGGTCGCCGCAGCCGATCTCCACCAGCACGCCGACGATGTTCCTGACCATGTGCTGCAAGAAGGCGTTGGCGCAGATATCCACATAGACAAAGCGCCCGTCGCGGCGGACAGCCACGCTTTCAACGCGGCGCATCGGCGTCCGCGAGCGGCAGCCGGCGCCGCGGTAGCCGCTGAAGTCGTGCTCGCCGACCAGCGCCTGCGCGGCGGCGTGCATCGCGCCGGCCTCGAGCGGGCGGCGCACCGGCGCGGTGAGGCGGCGCAGCAGCGCCGACGCCGCCGGCGCGTTCAGTATCACATAGCGGTAACGCCGCCGCAGCGCGCTGAAACGCGCGTGAAAATCACCGGCCACCGCCCGCACCCAGCGCGCGCGCACATCGTCCGGCAGATGGCTGTTGGCGCCGCGCCGCCAGTCGTCTTCGGCGCGCGTGGCGGCGGACTCAAAATGCACAATCTGGCCGGTGGCGTGAACGCCGGCGTCGGTGCGCCCGGCGCAAACCACCTTGACCTCGTGGTCGGCGACCGCCGACAGCGCGGCCTCAACGCAGTCCTGAACGCTGCGCGCGTGCGACTGGCTCTGCCATCCGGAAAAATCCGCTCCGTCGTACTCCAGGCATACCGCAAACTTCACCCGAGTTTTCCCTGCAACTGACGCGCCCGTTCAACCTGGCTCGCGTCGCCGCCGCGGATAACCTCATTGAGCAGCGCCGCGGCCTTGCCGGTCTCGCCGATTTCGATATAGACATAGGCCAGATGCAGTTTGCCGGCCACCTCGCCGCCGCCTTGCCCGGCGTCTTCGCCGCCGCCGCCTCTGATGCGTTCCAGTTCCCGCTGCCCGGGCAGAACACCACCGGACGGCGGCGGCGATGACGGCGACGATGGCGGCGCCGGCGGCGTCGGAGATGACGATGGCGGCGCCGAAGCCGCAGGCGTCGGAGATGGCGACGACGAAGGTGGCGGAGCCGAAGACGCCGGAGATGACGACGGCGGCGATGGCGATGCGGACGGCGGCGATGGCGATGCGGACGACGGCGACGACGACGCGGACGACGCAGGCGACGACTCCAGCGGCTGCTTGATCATCGCCTCAATCGAGCGCGCCATTGACGACGCCGCGCGCAGACGCCGCCACTGCCGCCACATCAGCAGCAGCGCCAACACGCCCCAGAAAGCGGCGAAGCCCGTCCACACCGGCTGCGTCAGCAGGCGGCGGTTGTCCCAGCCGTACTCCACCAGCACGGCGTGCAGAATGTTCCACCAGCGGCTGCGCGGCGCCGCCCCGGTGTCATCGCGCCCGGCGCGGTCGAGCGCGTGGCCCAATTCCACAATCCGGTTTTCAAGCGCCGCAATCTTCTCTTTCAGATAGACAAGGCGCTGCGGCACATTCTCGCCTTCATGCATCGCGCTGACGGTGCCCGCCGCCAGCAGATTGCCCAGCACCGCATACTGGCTGTCGCCGAACAGCGCCTCGGACAGCGCGAAGGCGCTGCGCCCGTCGTCAAGGCGGCGCCCGAAAACAACCGCGGCGTCGCCGTCCAGCAGCGCGGCGACGCCGTCCACAAAGTCCGGCGCAAAATCGGTCCGCAGAAAGCGCATCACCAGGTGTTTTTCACCCGGGTTGTACGAACGCCCGTCCGCCAGCCGCTTGAGTTCGGAAAACACCTCGGTGCGCGGCCTGCCGGAATCCCCGGCCAGCAACGCCAGCAGGCGCGCCAGCACTTCGGGCGGCGTCATCACCGCCGGCGGCGGCGGCGGCGGCGGCGCGCCCAGCACAATACGCACCGGCTCCAGCAGCGTGCCGTTCGGATGCACAATGCCAAGCAGCAGGTTGAACGCGGCCTCGTTGACCGGCCCGATGCTGCTGACGGCGACATGCGGCGGCGTCGCCGCCGGCACCAGTTCCATCACGATGCGGTCGTGCAGCGGCGCATAGTCCAGCCCGGTCTCGGCGTAGGCCGCGCGGTCGGTGCGTATCAGGCGCAGCACATCGTGCCCGGCGGCGCTGATTTCCAGCAGCGGAATGCGGGCGTCGAGCGTCTCGCCGGGAACGCTCTCGACAACCGGCTCGCCCAGTTCCAGCGCGTGCAGCGCCGGGCACAGCAGCAGCAGCGGCAGCGCGAGGCGTTTCACGCGCAATGCCCGGCGGCGAGGTGTTCGCGCAGCAGGTGCTCCGCGATCTGCACGCTGTTGGTGGCCGCGCCCTTGCGTAAATTGTCGCTGACGACCCACAAGTCCAGCCCGCGCGGATGCGAGATGTCCTTGCGAAGACGCCCGACGAAGACATCGTCGCTGCCGTCGGCGTCGGTCGCCGCCGTCGGGTAGCCGCCGTCGCGGCGCTCGTCCATCAGCGTGACGCCGGCGGCGGACGCCAGCGCCGCGCGCGCCTCGCCGAGGTCCACATCGCGTTCGCACTCGATGTGCACCGCCTCCGAATGGCCGTGCACGACCGGCACGCGCACCGTCGTCGGGTTGACGCGGATGGCGTCGTCGCCGAATATCTTGCGGGTCTCCCAGACCATCTTCATTTCCTCTCTGGTGTAGCCGTTGTCGAGAAACACATCAATCTGCGGCAGCGCGTTGAACGCGATGCGCTTCGGGTACATGTCACCCGTCGCCGGCTTCCCGTCGAGCAGCGCGCGCGTCTGCGCCAGCATTTCCTCGACCGCGCGCCGCCCGGCGCCGGACACCGCCTGGTAGGTCGCGACATTGATGCGCGTGATGCGAAAGCGGTCGTGCAGCGGTTTCAGCGCAACCACCATCTGAATCGTCGAGCAGTTCGGGTTGGCGACGATGCCGCGGTTGGCGTAGTGCGCGAGCGCTTCGGGGTTGACCTCGGGCACGACCAGCGGAATGTCGTCGTCGCGGCGAAAGTGCGAGGTGTTGTCCACGACGACGCAGCCGGCGGCGGCGGCGCGCGGCGCGTGGCGCTCCGACACCGCCGCGCCCGCCGAGAACAGCGCGATGTCAACGCCGGCGAAATCAAACGCCTCAAGGTCGGCGACGGCGACTTTGCGGCCCCTGAAATCCAGCGCCGCGCCCGCCGAGCGGGCGCTCGCCAGCAGGTGCAACCGGGCGACCGGAAAATCGCGCTCCTCCAGCACCCGGCGCATCGTCGCGCCGACGGCGCCGGTCGCGCCGACAACCGCCACATTGACTTTTTTCACCGCCATTCACTCAGCATAACATTCCACCACGGCGTCGCCCATCCGCGCCGTTGACACCGCCGGCAGGCCGCCGGCGATGTCGGCGGTGCGAACGCGCGCCAGCGCCGCCGCCACCGCGCGCTCAAGCCGCGCCGCCGCTTCGGGCAGGCCGAGCGAATGGCGCAGCAGCATCGCCAGCGACAGAATCGCGGCCAGCGGGTTGGCGGCCTGGCGCCCGGCGATGTCGGGCGCCGAGCCGTGCACCGGCTCGTAGAGGCCGGCGCCGGCGCCGTTCAGCGACGCCGACGGCAGCAGGCCGATGGAGCCGGTCAGCATCGCCGCCAGATCCGACAGAATGTCGCCGAACAGGTTGGAAGTGACGATCACATCAAACTGCTTCGGCTCGCGCACCAGTTGCATCGCGGCGTTGTCCACATAAAGATGGCTCAGGCGAACGCCGGGATAGTCGCGCGCGACGCGCGTGACGACATCGCGCCACAACTCCGACACCTCGAGCACATTGGCCTTGTCCACCGAGCACAGCCGCCCGCCGCGCTTTTGCGCCGCCTCAAACGCGACCCTGGCGATGCGCTCGATCTCGTCCTCGCGGTAAATCATCGTGTTGTAGCCCTCGCGCAGGCCGCCGGCGGCGGTGCGAATGCCGCGCGGTTCGCCGAAATAAACACCGCCGGTCAGTTCGCGCACAATCAACAGGTCGAGGCCGGAGACTTTCTCCTCTTTCAGCGCCGAACTCGCGGCCAGCGGCGCGAACGACAGCGCCGGGCGCAGGTTGGCGAACAGGCCGAGTTCGCGGCGTATCGCAAGCAGCCCCTGCTCCGGGCGCAGTTCACGCGCCAGGCTCTCATATTGCGGCCCGCCGACCGCGCCCATCAGCACCGCGTCGCTGCGCCGCGCCGCCTCAAGCGTCTCGCCGGGCAGCGGGCTGCCGCACTCGTCGCAGGCGCTGCCGCCAATCAGCCCGTAGTCGTAGTCAACGGCGATCTCGCCGACGCCGCGCAAATGCTCAATGACCTTGACGGCCTCGGCGACCACCTCCGGCCCGATGCCGTCGCCGGGCAGCAGCAGAATATGTTTGCCGGAGCGGTTCATCGTTTGTCCGCCGCGGGGGCGGTCAGGCGGCGCGGCCCTTGCCGTTGCCGCCGCCGCTACCGCCGCTGCGGCCAAACGGCCACAGCGCCTTCCAGTTAATCTTGAAGTCGCCCCGCCACAGGGTCAGCGCCAGCCATTTGATGAACTCTGCGTTGCCGAGGCGCAGCAGCACTTCCCCGCACAAATACCCCAGCGGGAATTTGCCGCCGTTCAGAAAGTACCACTTGAAACCGCCCCAGATTATGGGGCCGGCGTTTCTCCCCCAAGAAACATCGCTGCGGTGAATCAAATGAACCAGTTCCGGCCGCTCGATGCAAACCTCGCTCATCAGGCGCTCCTCTATCAGAACAAGACGTCCCTCCCGGACCCGGCGCTCAAGACATTCATAATAGGCATCGCCCCAGCGGATGACAGCCTCGCTTGAGCCTCCCCAAAACGCGGCGTTGACCGCCAACTCCGACGGCTTGTTGCCCGGCGACGGGTCGGGAGTCCAGGGTGGCGGGCCCAGATAATTGACGACGGTAATCGCCACCTTGTGCCGGGGCAGCGCCCGGCACACCCGCAAATTCGGCCATTCAATGCGCTCCGACAAGCGAAACATCTGATTGTCGGAGCGGACGGTTGCCCTGAAAGCGCCGGCATCGCACCAGAATATCATCTCCGAGCCAAACGGATTCATCCCGGCGGCGCGCCGGGCAAAGTTGCACTTCTCATTCCAGATCATGGAGACATCGGGGTGCATGGCGCGACCCGGATGCGCATCCGGAGGCTGGGCAAGATACTGATCCTGAAAAACATCCCGGTATTTGTGGACAAGAAATTCCTCCGGACTGACGGCAAGATAAACTGCGGGCTTGTCCCCTCTCATCCGCCTGATTTCATCCAGCGACTGCTCTTCACAAAAAATGACCAGCGGCCAGCGAATATGCGACACAAAAGTCCTCATCCACTCTTCGTACGGCCGGACGAAAGACTCGTTTCTTCTCCGCTGTCTGACCTTGAACCAGGCTGTCACCAGCGTTACCGGGTGCTGTTCGTTTGTCTTCATATCATTTGTCCGCCGCAAGGCCGGTCAGGCAGCGCGGCCCCTGCCATTTCCGTCGCCACCGCCGGCGCTCCCGCCACCGCCAAAGGGCCACAGCGCCTTCCAGTTAATCTTGAAGGTGCCCCGCCACAGGACCAGCGCCAGCCACTTGACGAATTCCGCGTTGCCGAGGCGCAGCAACACTTCCCGGCACAAATATCCCAGCGGGAATTTCCCGCCGTTCAGATAGTAGTACCTGAACCAGTCCCAGCACACATCGCCGGCGTTCCCGCCCCAGGAGACGGCGCTGCGTGGAATCAAATGCACCAGTTCCGGCCGGGTGATGCAAACCTCGCTCATGATGGGCTCCTCCATCAGAATGTGGCGCCCCTCCCGGACCCGGTGTTCAAGACATTCATAATAGGCGTCGCCCCAGCGGATGACAGCCTCGCTTGCGCCTCCCCAGAACCCGGCGCCGACCATCAGCACAGACGGCTTGCCGCCCGGCGCCGGACCATTCCCCGGCAACGGGTCGTGAGTCCGGGAGTGGTCGGGGCTCCAGGGCGGGTCGGGAGTCCAGGGTGGCGAACCCGGATAATTGACGATGGACACCGCCACCTTGTCCTGCGGCAGCGCCCGGCACACCCGCAAATTCGGCCATTCAATGCGCTGCGACAAACGGAACAGCTGATTTTCAGTTCGCACGGTCGCCCTGAAAGCGCCGATATCGCACCAGAATATCATCTCCGACCCGAACGGGTTCATCCTGGCGGCGCGCCGGGCAAAGTTATACTTCTCATTCCAGATCATGGAAAGGTCCGGGTACAGGGCGCGAACCGTGTCCATCGCCGGAGGATGGGCAAGAATCTGGTTCTGAAAAACACCCCGGTATTTGCAGACAAGGAATTCTTCCAGACTGGTGACAAGATAAACCGCAGGCCTGTCCCCTCTCATCCGCCTGATTTCATCCAGCGACTGTTCTTCACAGAAAACAACCAGCGGCCAGCGAATATACGACAGAAAATTCCGCATCCACTCCTCGTACGGCCGGGCGCAGTCTTCGGCTCTTCTCCGCTGCCTGACTTTGAACCAGGCCGTCACCAGCGTTATCGGGTGCTGTTCGCTTGTCTCCATGTCGTTTGTTCGCCGCAGGGCCGGTCAGGCGGCGCGGCCTCTGCCGTTGTTGCCGCCGCTCCCGCCACCGGCAAAGGGCCACAGCGCCTTCCAGTTGAATCTGAAGGCGCCCCGCCACAGAATCAGCACCAGCCATTTGATGAATCTCCAATCGCCGATGCGCGGCAGCACCTCCCTGCACAAATACCCCAGCGGGAATTTCCCGCCGTTCAGATAGTACCACCTGTAATGGGTCCAGGACATTTCACCGGCGGCCCCTCCCCAGGAAACGGCGCTGCGGGGAATCAAATGCACCAGTTCCGGCCGGGCGATGCAAACCTCGCCCATGATGGGCTCTTCCACCAGAACGAAGCGCCCCTCCCGAACCCGGCGCTCAAGACATTCATAATAGGCGTCGCCCCAGCGGATGACAGCCTCGCTTGAGCCGCCCCAGAACCCGGCGGCGACCGCCAATGCCGGTTGGCCGCCATCCGGCGCAGGACCATTCCCCGGCGGCGGGCCGGAAAGCCCGGGTGGCGAATCCGGATAATTGACGACGGGAATCGCCACCCTGTCCTGCGGCAGCGCCCGGCACACCTGCAAATTCGGCCATTCAACGCGCTGCGACAAACGGAACACCTGTTCGTTGTAACTGGCGGTTGCCTTGAAAATACCGACATCACACCAGAATATCATTTCCGACCCGAACGGGTTCATCCCGGCGGCGCGGCGGGCAAAGTTGCACTTCTCATTCCAGACCATGGCGAGATTGGGGTCCAGGGAACCGGACCTGTCCGGACGATCCGGGCACTGATCCTGAAAAACACGCCGGTATTTGTGGACAAGAAATTCCTCCGGACTGACGGCAAGATAAACCGCGGGCCTGTCGCCTCTCATCCGCCTCATTTCATCCAGCGATTGCTCTTCACCGAAAACAACCAGCGGCCAGCGGATATGCGACAGCAAATTCCGCATCCATTCCTCGTACGGGCGAAAGGAGGATGCGCCTCTCCGCCTGATTTTGTACCAGGCCGTCACCAGCGTTATCGGATATTGTTCGCGTGTCTCCATTGCAAACACTCAGTCGTTGAAAAGCCAGGGCGCGGCGCGGCGGCGTCTTTGCTCGCAGGCGCGGATGTCGGCGGCGTGGCGCAGTGTCAGGCCGATTTCGTCCAGCCCTTCAAGCAGGCAGCGCTTGCGAAACGGGTCCACCTCAAACGGCCACGACGACTCGCCGTCGCCGACGCGCTGGCGCGGCAGGTCAACCGTCAGGCGGTAGCCTTCGCGCGCCGCGGTGCGCGCGAACAGTTCGTCCACTGCGGCGTCCGGCAGTTCCACCGGCAGCAGGCCGTTCTTGAACGAGTTGCCGAAAAACAACTCGGCGAAGCGCGGCGCGATGACGGCGAAAAAACCGGCGTCCATCAGCGCCCACACCGCGTGCTCGCGCGACGAGCCGCAGCCGAAGTTCTCGCGCGCCAGCAAAATGCCGGCGCCGCGGTAACGCGCCCGGTTCAGCACAAAATCGGGGTTGGGGCGGCGCTTTGAGTGGTCGTCGCCGATGTCGCCCGGGTCGAGATAGCGCCAGTCGTCGAACAGGTTCGGGCCGAAGCCGGTGCGCTTGACCGACTTCAGGTACTGCTTCGGAATGATCGCGTCGGTGTCCACATTGGCGCGGTCGAGCGGCGCGACGATGCCCTGTTCAACCTGAAACGCGCGCATCGCCAATCAGTCGCGCCAGTCGCGCACATCCACAAAGCGGCCCGCCACCGCCGCCGCCGCCGCCATCGCCGGGCTGACCAGGTGGGTGCGCCCGCCCTGCCCCTGGCGCCCCTCGAAGTTGCGGTTGGAGGTGGAGGCGCAGCGCTCGCCGGCGGCGAGGCGGTCTTCGTTCATGCCGAGGCACATCGAGCAGCCCGGTTCGCGCCATTCAAAACCGGCATCAATGAAAATGCGGTCAAGCCCCTCGCGCTCGGCCTGGCGCTTGACCGGGCCGGAACCCGGCACCACCAGCGCCTGGCGGATGCCGGCGGCGACGCGCCGGCCCCTGACGATGGCCGCGGCCTCGCGCAAATCCTCGATGCGCGAGTTCGTGCACGAGCCGATGAACACCTTGTCGAGCATGATGTCGCCGATGGCCGTGCCCGGGCGCAAATCCATGTACGCCAGCGCCTTGCGCCAGCCCTCGGCCCTGACCGGGTCGCTCTCGCCGTCGGGGTCGGGCACGCGCCCGCCGACGGCGGCGACCATCTCCGGCGAAGTGCCCCAGGTCACCTGCGGTTCGACTTCGGCGGCGTTGATCGAGACCTCGCGGTCGAACACCGCGCTGTCGTCGGAGCGGCAGTCGCGCCACGCCCGCTGCGCGCGCTCCCACATTTCACCGGCGGGCGCGTACGGGCGCCCGCACAGGTAGTCGCGCGTGACCTCGTCGCAGGCCACCAGCCCGGCGCGCGCGCCGGCCTCGATGGTCATGTTGCAGACGGTCATGCGGTTTTCCATCGAAAAGCCGCGAATGACATCGCCGGCGTATTCAATCGCATAGCCCGTGCCGCCGCCGGCGCCGATTTTTCCGATGATCGCCAGCACGACATCCTTGGCGGTGACGCCGCGCGGCAGCGCGCCGTTGACGCTGATTCGCATGTTGCGAAGTTTTTTTGCCGGCAGGCACTGCGTCGCGAACACATGCTCCACTTCCGAGGTGCCGACGCCCATCGCCAGCGCCGCGAACGCGCCGTGCGTCGAGGTGTGCGAGTCGCCGCACACCAGCGTCATCCCCGGCAGCGTCGCGCCCTGCTCGGGGCCGATGACATGGACGATGCCCTGGCGCTCGTCGTCCAGCCCGTAATAGGTCAGCCCGTGCTCCCCGCAGTTGCGCGTCAGCGTGTCCAGTTGCACGCGCGCGACCGGGTCGGCGACGCCGCGCGCGCGGTTTTGCGTCGGCACATTGTGGTCGGCGACGGCGAGGATGGACGAGGCGCGCCACAACCCGCGCCCCGCCAGGCGCAGCCCCTCAAAGGCCTGCGGCGAGGTCACCTCGTGCACCAGATGGCGGTCTATGTACAGCAGCCCCATGCCGCCGTCCTCCTCGCGCACGAGGTGGTCGCGCCACAATTTGTCGTAAAGCGTCAGTCCCGGCATGGCGTGATTTTAGCATTGACGGCGGCGCGTGGCAGGTGCGGCCGGCGATGACGGCGCGCGGCGGCGCATTGTCCGGTTGTCTTGACTCCGCCGCAGGCGACGCGCGTCATTGCGCCGGCGCGGAAAATATCCTGTTGCAGAAGTATTTCCACGGAAACCGTTGGCCGCTCAGAAAATACCACCGGTGGCCGCTGATTTCCTTTCCGGCCAGTCCGGCCGCGAAACTGACAAGCCGTATCCACGGAACACGGCGGTGGGACAGCAGATAGGCGGCATCCGGCCGTCCTTTCCAGGCCGAGTGCATGACAATCTCATCCGACCGCTCGAAAGTGCCCTCTTCAGAGCACCGCTCAAGATATTGGTAATAGATGTCGCACCACCGACGCAGCGGTTCGGTCGCGCCGCCGAAAAAATTGCCCATGATGGCGGGGCAGGTCGAGGCATAAATCAGAATCAAGCCCACCTTGTCCCGCGACAGTGCCCGGCACACCCGCAGATTGGGCCATTCGACGCCTTCGGAAAGGCGCAGTCCGAACCTCTCGCCCCTGAACAGGCCGACATCGCACCAGAAAAACATCTCCGAACCAAAAGGATTTTCCGACATCGCCTGCCGCAGGAAATGATGTTTCTCATGCCAAATCAAACTGCATGTGACAAAGGCTTCGGCGCGTTCCGCCGGAAACGGCAGGCGCTTCAGATTGTCCAGATACCGGTAGGCATAAAACGCCTCCGGGCGGGTGACATGGTACACCGCCGGCTTGCCTCCCCGCGCTTCCTTCAGCATGTCCAGGGACTGCTCGTCGCAGAAGATGACCAACGGCCAGCGGATAAACGGCAGCAGGTTTCTGATCCAGTCCGGATACGGGTTGCCCCACTCCGGATGGTCAATTTTCACTCCCACATTGAAATAGGCCGTCACCAGCGTCAGCGGGGATTGCCCGTGCGTTTCCATTTCGTTGTCGGCAACGCGCGTCATTTTCCCGAACCGGAGAATATTCCCTTGCAGATGTGTTTCCACGGAAACCGCCTGCCGCTCAGGAGATACCACCGGTGGCCATACCCCTTTTTCCCGGCCAGCCTCGTCAGAAAAGCGAGGGGCCGCAGCCACGGAACAATGCCGGGGGGCAGCGGATATGCCATATCCGGGTGTTTGATGTAAAGAGATTCCATGATGCCCTCTTCCGAATAAATCATCGTCCCCTTCCGCGCGCGCCGTTCAAGATGACGGTAATACGCATCGCACCATTCGCGCGCCGGCTTCACCGCGCCCCCGAAAAACTGGCCGGTGAAATTGGGGCGGTCAAAATTCCCGTACGGCAGCAGAACCGCCCTGTCCTGCGGCAACTCCCTGCATATCCGGAGATTGGGCCATTCGGCATCCCCGCAAAAGCGCAATTCCATCCTGACGGCGGAACGCCAGGGCGCGTCCCGCCTGAATCTGAACATGCCGATATCGCACCAGAAAAGCATTTCCGAATTAAACGGGTTTTCCGACAGCGCGCGCCGCAGAAAATTGTGTTTCTCGTGCCAAACCAGGGAAACTTCGGCGGAAAGCCCTGCGTAGGGTTTCTTCAAATCCTTCAGCAGGTTCCAGTACTTGTAAACAACAAAATCTTCCGGGCGGGTGACATGCCAAACCGCCGGCTTGTCGCCCCTCGCCTCCTTCAGCATGTCCACGGACTGCTCGTCGCAGAAAATCACCAGCGGCCACTTGATATACGGCAGGAAGTTTCTGCTCCAGTCCGGATACGGGTTTCCGGTGTATTTCACCTGTTTGCGGCCCAGATTGAAACAGGCCGTCACCAGCGTGATCGGATGCTGTCCGGTTGTTTCCATCCCGTTGCCGGCAGCGCGCGTCATCGCGCCGGCGCGGAAAAGAGCCTGCTGCAAAAGTATTTCAACGGAAACCGCCTGCCGTTCAGGAGATAGTATTTGTAACCCATCACTGCATTTCTTCGCCGAAGGCAAGCAATATACGGAACACTGTCAAGCGGCATCGTATATGCGAGTTCCGGCTTTCTCCTCCAGCAGGACATCATGACGAACTCTTCTCTATAGACAAAATTCCCATTCTGCTTGCATTTTTCAAGACACCGGTAATAAGCGTCGCACCACCGGCGCGAAGGCTCAATCGCGCCCCCGAAAAACTGGGCATTGATACGACTAAGGTCCGCGTTTGCCAAAATCACTTTATCTTGCGGCAACGCACGGCACACCCCAAGATTGGGCCATTCGATGTCTTCAAACAGGCGAAATGTCATCCGCGGCCCCTCAATCATGGGCGCATCAGGATTGTACCTGAACTGGCCGATATCGCACCAGAAAAGCATCTCCGAACCGAAAGGGTTCTCCAACAGCGCCTGCCGCAGAAAATGATGTTTCTCATGCCAGATTAAACTGCGTGCAACAAAAACCTCGCGTGTAATGGGGGCTTCGCCATAGAGCGTGCAACATGGCAGGCGCTTCAGGTCATCCAGATACCTGTATGTATAAAACTCCTCCGGACGGGTGACGCGCCAAACCGCCGGCTTGTCCCCTCTCGCCTCTTTGAGCATGTCCAGCGATTGCTCGTCGCAGAACACCACCAGCGGCCACCGGACATGCGGCAGGAAGTTCCTGATCCAGCCCGGATACGGATTTTCCAACTCCGGATGTTCGGGTTTCCCTCCCAATTCAAAATAAGCCGTCACCAGCGTTATCGGGTGCCGCTCCGCTGTCTCCATCCCGCTGTCGGCGGCGCGCATCATCGCACCGGCCCGGAAATGAGCCTTCTGCAAAAGTACCGCCACGGCAACCGCCTGCCGTTCAGGAGATACCACTCGAAATCCAGTGCAGGCCTTTGCTTTTTAAGGAAAACAGTATATGGAGCGGAATAAGACGAAATCACATGCGCGAGTTCAGGTTGCCTCCTCCAGCAGGACATCATGACGTACTCTTCTCTCTCGGTAAGACTTCCATTCTGCTTTCGTCGTTCAAGACGTTGGTAATAAGCGTCGCACCACCGGCGCGAAGGCTCAATCGCGCCTCCGAAAAAGCAGCCAGCCATGGCATCGTAAGGCGCCCCGGCTAAAACCACTTTATCTTTCGGCAATGCCCGACACACTTCGAGATTGGGCCATTCGATATCTTCAAACAGGCGAAATGCCCTCCGCCGAGACGACCACCAGGGGGCGTCCGGCTCGTATCTGAGCTTAGCGATATCGTACCAGAAAAACATCTCCGAACCAAAAGGGTTCTCCGACAGCGTCTGCCGCAGAAAATGATGCTTTTCATGCCAGACCAAACTGCGAACAACGAAGGCTTCGGCACGTTCCGCAGGAAATGACAGGCGCTTCAGATCTTCCAGATACTTGTACACATAAAAATCTTCCGGGCGAGTGACATGCCAAACCGCCGGCTTGTCCCCTCTCGCCTCTTTGAGCATGTCCAGCGATTGCTCGTCGCAGAACACCACCAGCGGCCACCGGACATGCGGCAGGAAGTTCCTGATCCAGCCCGGATACGGATTTTCCAACTCCGGATGTTCGGGTTTCCCTCCCAATTCAAAATAAGCCGTCACCAGCGTTATCGGGTGCCGCTCCGCTGTCTCCATCCCGCTGTCGGCGGCGCGCATCATCGCACCGGTCCGGAAAAGATTCTTCTGCAAAGGTAGCGCCACGGAAACCGCCTGCCGTTCAGGAGATACCATTTGTAAGCCATGGCACGGCTTCCCCCTATAAGCAAACCAATATACGGAACAGAATGAGCCGATATCACATGCACGAGTTGCCGTCGTCTCCTCCAACAGGATAGCATGACGTGCTCTTCCGAAGAGGTAAAAACCCCGTTCTGCTTTCGTTTTCCAAGGCGCCGGTAATAAGCGTCGCACCATCGGCGCGAAGGCTCAACCGCACCCCCAAACCAGGCGCCGGCAGGACGCGCTTTATCGTCGCGACACCTCCCTGCCAAAACTACTTTATCTTGTGGCAACATACGACACACCTCAAGATTTGGCCATTCGATATCCTCAAGCAGGCGAAATCTCATCCGCCGGGCCGTCCACCAGGACGCATCCGGCTCCAATCTGAAAACACCGATATCGCACCAGAACAGCATCTCCGAACCAAAAGGATTTTCTGACAGCGCCTGCCGCAGAAAATGATGTTTTTCATGCCAAACCAGACTGCGTGTAATGCAGACTTCGGCATGTTCTTCGGGAAATGACAGGCGCTTCAAGTCGTCCAGATACCTGTAGGTATAAAAGTCCTCCAGGCGGGTGACGCGCCAAACCGCCGGCTTGTCCCCTCTCGCCTCTTTGAGCATGCCCAGCGATTGCTCGTCGCAGAATACCACCAGCGGCCACCGGACAAGCGGCAAAAAGTTCCTGATCCAGCCCGGATACGGATTTTCCAACTCCGGATGTTCGGGTTTCCCTCCCAATTCAAAATAAGCCGTCACCAGCGTCAGCGGGTATTGGCCGTGCGCCCCCTTCCCGCTGCTTGCGGCATGCATCACCGCCCCGGCCCGGGAAGGAGGCATTTGAGACAATATTTCCACGGAAACCGTTCACCGGACAGAAGATACCAACCAGCACTGCTGCCATCGTAAGGCTTTCCGGCAGGCCTCCCTGTCAACAGTCTGTACAAAAACCTGCCGCGACGTCTCCATGCAATACCGGAAGACAGCAGGTACGCAATCTCCGGTTGTCTCATGTAGAGCAGACACATGGCAACCTGATCAATATAGGGAACCTTTCCATCTTGCCAGGCTTTGTCAAGAAATTGGCGGTAAGCGTCACACCATCTGCGTGTCGGCTTCAACGCACCCCCGAAAAAACCGCCGCCGATTTGAACAGACCCGATGCGGGAACCAGCGTCAGGAACGAGAAACACCCTGTCTTGCGGCAACATCCGGCATATCCGGAGATTGGGCCATTCGACATCTTCAGACAATTGAATATGCCTTCCGACTTGCTTCAGGCGCGACTTCGGCCTGAATCTGAAAAGACCGATATCACACCAGAAAAACATCTCCGAGTTGAAAGGGTTCTCCGACAGCGCCTGCAGCAGAAAATGGTGTTTCTCGTGCCAGACCAGGGCAAGTTCGGGATGAGGTATCCGGTAAGGTCTCCGCCGGGCTTTCAGATGATTCATATACTTGTGTACAGAAAATTCTTCCAGTGAGGTGACATGCCAAACCGCCGGCTTGTCGCCTCTCGCCTCTTTGAGCATGCCCAGGGACTGCTCGTCGCAGAAGACCACCAGCGGCCACCGGACATGCGGCAAAAAATTCCTGATCCAGCCTGGATAGGGGTTGCCCAAATGCTGGTACCGGGTTTTCCCTCCCAGATCAAAATAAGCCGTCACCAGCGTTATCGGGTACTGCCGAGGGGGGCATCTCATCACATGCGGCGCCCATCAATGCGCGTCAGGATTGTAAAAAGCCGCCGTAGTATGCTTCTTCTTCGCCCAGAAGGTCATATCCGGATGCTCGGCGTGCAGTTCCTCGACGCGCTTGCGGGCCTCGCCCCAGGTCATCTCGTCGTCGTACTCGCCGGCCTCGAACTTGTACTTGTATCTCCAGCCGATGACAAAACCCGGCTCGTCGTCCTTGTGGTGAAAAGTGTCTTCCATCATTGCCTCTCTCCGTGTCAGCGCGCCGCCAGCGCGCCCGGCTCAAACGCCATCAGCACCCGTTTCAGCAGTTGCTGCGCCAGCGCGTACGGCACCGCGGCGCCGTTGTCGTTCGGGTGCACCGTCACCAGCGTCTGCCCGCCCTTCGCCAGCAGGTGCAGTTGCAGCAGTCGCCCGCGCGCGGCGGCGCCGTCTATGCCGGCGCCGCCGGCGTCGTTGTAGCGCACCAGGTAAATGCCGCGGCTGCGGTCGTCGGCGCGCATCTCAATGCCGGAACGCCCGAGCGCCGCGCCGATGTGCCGCCACGCCTTGCTGTAACGCTGGCCGACCCGCAGCACCGCAACCCCGGCCATGTTGCGGATGTCCAGCGCAATCCGCGCGTCGTCAAGCGACGCCATGCGCGGGCTGGCCGCCTCGCGCCCGGCCGCAAGGTAATCGCGGAAACGCAGCAGCATGCGCCGCTCAAATTCCATGTCCGGCGGCAGGATGCGCCATTCGCCGCCGCTCAGGGCGGCCTCGCGCGATGAAATAAACACATTGGTAACCGCGTCCGGCTCGCGCTCAAGACGCACGCGAACGCGCACGCGCGAACGCGCCAGCCCGCGCGCGCCGGCAACCTCAACGCGGCGCTCGCGCCATTCGGTCTCGGCGTAGCCGTGCGCCGGATTGCTCGCGGCCACCTTGAAGCCGCTGCGCCGTAAAAACGCCGGCACCTGCGGCCACAGCGTCGCCGGGCTGACATCCACCGCAAGCCACGCGACGCCGCCGTCGCGCCGCAGTTGCAGGTCAAGCCGCTCCGGCAGCACGCGGCTGTTCAGCGCCGCGTCGGCGGCGGCGCTGACGCGGCCCCTGCCGCCCGGCACCTGAAGGCTGTTGCCGGTGTCCGGCGCGTCGAGTTCGGGCGGCACTTCCAGCGGGTCGTTGTCGCCGCTCATGAAGACTTCGGAGCCGAAAGTCGGCAGTTCCAGTTGGTCAAGCAGCGATGTGCCGTCGTTCGTGGTTGAACAACCCGCAAGCCACAGGCAAACAACGGCGGCAACCGGCCACCGCGCGGCGCTCATTGCACCCCGCCGCAGAAATCCGCCGACGGCAACACCCAACCTCCGCACAGCACTCATTGCACCACCCCGGCGCGGCGCATGGCCGCGTGCACTTCGTCGTGAAAGTCCGCCGCCAGCGGCGTCAGCGGCAGCCGGATGCCCGGCGGTATCCGGTTCATCCGGTGCAGCGCCCACTTGACCGGAATCGGGTTGGACTCAAGAAACAGCGCCTGGTGCAGGCCGTGCAGCCGCCCGTCCATCTCCTCGGCGCGCGCGCGGTCGCCGGCCAGCGCCGCCTTGCACATCTCGTGCATCTGCGCCGGCGCGACATTGGCGGTGACTGAAATCACGCCGCGCGCGCCGCGCAGGATGGTCTCGGCGGCGGCGTGATCCTCGCCGCTGTACACCGCAAAATCCTTTCCGCAAAGTTGCATGATGTCGTTGCTGCGTTCAATTGAACCGGTGGCCTCCTTGATGCCGACAATGCCGGGCACCCGGCTGAGGCGCTGGACGGTGGCCGGCAGCATGTCGCAGGCCGTCCGCCCCGGCACATTATAAAGAATTTGCGGAATCTCCGCCGATTCGGCAATCAACTTGTGGTGCCGGTACAGCCCCTCCTGCGTCGGCTTGTTGTAATACGGCGTCACCAGCAGGCAGGCGTCGGCGCCGCTTTCCTGCGCGCCGCGCGTCAGTTCCAGCGCCTCGCGCGTTGAATTGGCGCCGGTGCCGGCGATGACCGGAATGCGCCCGCGCACCTGGCCGACCGCAAAGCGGATGACCTCGCGGTGCTCGTCGAAATCCAGCGTCGCCGACTCGCCGGTGGTGCCCGCCGCGACCAGCGCGTCGGTGCCCTCGCCAATGTGAAACTCAATCAAGTCGGCGAACGCGCGGTAGTCAATCGCGCCGTCCTCCCGCATCGGCGTAACCACCGCCACCATGCTGCCCTGAAACATCATCCGCAACCGCACCGCGCGGCGTCACGCCGCCGCCGCCGCGCCGCCGCGCGGCCACGCCTTCAACACCGCGTTGACCAGCGTCGCCAGCGGAATCGCAAAGAACACGCCCCAGATGCCCCACAAGCCGCCGAAAATCAGCACCGCCGAGATGATCGCAATCGGGTGCAGGTTGACAATCTCGGAAAACAGCAGCGGCACCAGGATATTGCCGTCGAGAAACTGAATCACCGCGTAGGCGATCATCACATACAGAAACTCCGACGACAGCCCCCACTGCGCGTAGCCCACCAGCGCCACCGGTATCGTCACCACGGCGGCGCCGAGAAACGGAATCACCACCGAGACGCCGACCAGAAAGGACAGCAGCGGCGCGTAGTTCAGCCCCAGCACCTGAAACACAATCCACGACACGAACCACACCGCCACAATCTCAATCAACTTGCCGCGCACATAGCCGGAAATCTTCTGATTGACCTCGGCCCAGATGCGCGTCGTCAATGCGCGGTTTTCCTTGCGCGGCAGAAAACTCGCGCACCAGCGCAGCAGCACTTCCTTGTCTTTCAGGAAGAAGAAAATCAGCAGCGGCACCAGCACCAGGTAAATCAGCGCGGTGATGAAGCCGCCGATGGACGACAGCAGCGCCGCCAGCATGTCCTGCGCGATCTGCGCTATCTCGCTGCGCAAACTCATGATAACGCCGTCCACCTGCTGCTCGCTGAAATACTGCGGATACTTGTCGGGCAGTTGCGCGAGCAGCGCCTGGCCGCGCCCGAGGATGGACGGCAGTTCGCCGAGAAAGTCGGTGATCTGCGCTGCCATCAGCGGCGCCAGCACCAGCAGCGCCACCAGCACCGCCAGCAGAAAGCCCGGATAGACCAGCGCAAACGCCAGCGTCCGCGACAGCCGCCAGCGCCGCAGCAAGTCCATCATGCCGTCCAGCAGGTAGGCGAACACCAGGCTGATCATCAGCGGCGCCAGAATGCGGCTGGCAAAGCCGATGACGACCGCGCCCAGCGCCAGCAGCACCAGCAGCACCGCGACCTGCGGGTTGGAAAAGGAGCGTTCAAACCATTGTCGAAAGGGGTTGGCCATGACATGCTTGCGCCGGGCGGCGCGTCCGGACGCCACTTTACCAGAAATGCGCGCCGCCGTGAATACTTTGCTATACTGCCTGCGGGCCGAAGAATGCGCGTTTCACGCTTTCCGCTACATACTCTGAAGGAAGAACCCGCCGGCGCGGAGATTGCCAGCCACCGGCTGATGCTGCGCGCCGGCCTGATTCAGAAACTCTCGTCGGGGCTTTACCTGTGGCTTCCGGCGGGGCTGCGCGTGCTGCGCAAGGTCGCCGCCGTGGTGCGCGAGGAGATGGACGCCGCCGGCGCCTGCGAGTTGCTGATGCCGGCGGTGCAGCCCGCCGAACTGTGGCGCCAGTCGGGGCGCTGGGACGAATACGGCGCCGAACTGCTGCGGCTGCAAGACCGCCACGGGCGCGACTTCGTGTTCGGCCCGACGCACGAGGAAGTCATCAGCCATTTCGCCGCCGGCGCGTTGTCGAGTTACCGCCAACTGCCGGTCAACTACTACCAGATACAGACCAAGTTCCGCGACGAGATACGCCCGCGTTTCGGCGTCATGCGCGCGCGCGAATTCCTGATGAAAGACGCCTACTCTTTCCACGCCGACGAAGCCTCGCTCGACGAGACCTACCAAACGATGTTCGCCGCCTACCGCCGGATTTTCGGGCGCCTGCAACTGAAATACCGCGCGGTGCTGGCCGACACCGGCGCCATCGGCGGCAGCGCCTCGCACGAATTCCACATCCTCGCCGACTCGGGCGAAGACCGCATCGCGTTCTCCGACGAGGGCGACTACGCCGCCAGCGTTGAATTCGCGCCGACCGCGCCCGCCGCCGCCCGCGCCGCACCCGGCGCCGCGATGGAGAAGATTAACACGCCGGGCGCCGCCACCATCGAATCCCTCGCCGCGCTGCTCAACCTGCCGCCGGCGCGCTGCCTGAAGGCGCTGTTTGTCAACGGCGCCGACGGCGGCCTCGTCGCCGTGTTTTTGCGCGGCGACCACGAACTCAACGCCGTCAAGACCGCGAAACACCCGGCTGTCGCAAGCCCGCTGCAATTCGCCGACGCGCGGGCCGTCACCGACGTCGTCGGCTGCCCGCCCGGTTCGCTCGGCCCGCTCGGCCTCAACATGCCGGTGCTCGCCGACCACGCCGCCGCCGCGATGAGCGACTTCCCGACCGGCGCCAACGAGGAAGGCCGCCACTTCATCCACGCCAACTGGGGCCGCGATTTTCCGGAACCGGAAACCGGCGACTTCCGCAACATCAGGGAAGGCGACCCCGCCCCCGACGGCCATGGCCGCATCCGCATCCGCCGCGGCATCGAGGCCGGCCACATCTTCAAACTCGGCGCCAAATACAGCGAGGCGATGAATGTGACGGTGCTCGGCGAAGACGGGCGGCCCATCACCGTGATGATGGGCTGCTACGGCATCGGCATCTCGCGCATCGTCGCCGCCGCCATCGAGCAGAACCACGACGACAACGGCATCATCTGGCCGGCGCCGATGGCGCCCTTCCATCTGTCGCTGACGCCGGTCGGCTACCACCTGAAACCGCGGGTGAAAACCGAAACCGACCGCCTCTACCATCAGTTGCTCGACGCCGGCGTTGAAACGCTGCTTGATGACCGCGACGCGCGCCCCGGCATCCTGTTCGCCGACAGCGACCTGACGGGCCTGCCGCTGCGCCTCGTCGTCAGCGAGAAAAACCTTGACCAGGGCCGGGTTGAACTGAAAGACCGGCGCAGCGGCGAAACCCGGATGATGGCGCTTGAAGGCTGCGCCGCCGCCGTTGCCGCACTGTGCGCCGACTTGCTACAATCGCCGTCATGAACGCCCTCAACGCAATCCGCGTCGCCGCCCGCCTGCCGCTGCCGCCGCTGGCGCTGGCGCTGGCGGCGTCGCTGCTGGCCGCCGCGTGCGCGTCGCGGCTGACGACCGACGGCGAAATGGTGCGGGTCGCAGGCCCCGAAGACATCAAGCAGTGCCGGCACATCGGCAACACCCGAATCTCGCTCGACGCCGCGCGCGAGAAACTCTTCAGCAACCGCATCATCGCCGAGTCGCTTGAAAACGAGGCGCGCAACTTCGCGCGGCGCATCGGCGGCGACACCGTGCTGCCGGTTTCCGAAGCCGCCGAAGCCGCCCAGGTGTTCGGCGTCTATGACTGCCGCGCACCGGCGCAGCGCAAACGCCGATGAACGCGCCGCGCTCCATCCTGATCACCGGCTGCTCCTCCGGCATCGGCCTGTGCGCCGCGCACGCGCTGAAACGCCGCGGCCACCGCGTGTTCGCGACCGCGCGCGCCGACGCCGATGTCGAGAAACTGCGCGACAACGGCCTGGACGCCGCGCAACTCGATGTCAACGACACCGCCGGCATCAACCGCTGCATTGAGCAACTGCTGGAAAAAACCGGCGGCTCGCTCGATGCGCTGTTCAACAACGCCGGCTACGGGCAATACGGCGCGCTGGAAGACCTGCCGCGCGACAGTTTGCGCCGGCAATTTGAGACCAATCTGTTCGGCCTGCACGAACTGACGGCGCGCGTGATTCCGGTGATGCGCCGCCGGCGCCACGGGCGCATCATCCAGAACAGTTCGCTGCTGGGCTACCTCGCGCTGCCGCTGTGCGGCGCCTACACTGCGTCCAAGCACGCGCTGGAAGGCTGGAGCGACACGCTGCGGCTGGAACTGGCCGGCAGCGGCATCCATGTGTCGCTGATTGAGCCGGGGCCGATTGAAAGCGCCTTCGCCGAAAGCAGCCGGCGCCACACCGAAGACGCCGTCGGCGAAGACCGCGCCGACGAGCCGCGCTATCGCCGGCTGCGCGAACGCATGAACGAGAGCCGCGGACGCCTCGCCAGACGCCCGCCCGAAACCGTCGTCCGCTGCCTGATCCACGCGCTGGAAAGCCGCCGCCCGAAAGCCCGCTACCAGGTCGGCGCGCCGGCGGCGGCGCTGTGGTATGCAAAACGCTGGGTGCCGACGCGGCTGCTCGACCGGATGCTGCTGGGGGCCGGCGGATGAACGCGCGCCCGCGCGGAAAGCGCCAACTTCATTTCGCCGCCGCCGGACAGGCTGCCGGGGGCCGGCGGACAAACCTGCGCCTGCGCGTCATCGCGTGCGCGTGCGCGTGCGCGCTGCTGGCCGGCTGCGCCGAGCCGAGGCCGCGCAGCGTCGCCAACGCCTGCGAGATTTTCTCGCAGAAAATCCACTGGTACGAAGCCGCCCGCGATTCGCAGCAGCGCTGGAATATCCCGATGGCGCTGCTGCTCGCCTTCGTCCACCAGGAATCGTCGTTCCACGCGACCGCAAGGCCGCCGCGCCGCCGCCTGCTCGGTATCATTCCGTGGGTCAGGCCGTCGTCGGCCTACGGCTACGCGCAGGCGGTGGACCACACCTGGAAGGAATACAAGAAAGAAACGGGCCGCACGCTGGCGCGGCGCAGCAACTTCAACGACGCGATGGACTTCATCGGCTGGTACAACAACAAAAGCGTGCGCGAACTCGGCCTGCGCCGCAACGACGCCCGCCGCCTCTACCTCGCCTACCACGAGGGCCGCAACGGCTACCGCCGCCAGTCGTACAACGCGAAGCCGTGGCTGCTGAAAGTCGCGCAAAAGGTGCAGCGCCGCAAAAATGCCTACGACAAACAACTGAAAACCTGCGACCTGAAACCGAGGCCGTGGTACCGGAAGATGTTTGATTGGCGTCTGTAAAGACGCCTGGCGTGGACAAGGCGTTTGATTGGCGTCTGTAAAGACGCCCGCAAAGAAAAATGGTGGCTATGGCGGGACTTGAACCTGCGACCCCGGCATTATGAATGCCGTGCTCTAACCAACTGAGCTACATAGCCGCCGACAACCCCGCATTATAGTCCATCCGGCGCGGCGCGCGTCAGACAGTGAAGCGAAAATGGGCGACATCGCCCTCCTGCATCACATAATCCCTGCCCTCAAGACGCCATTTGCCGGCGTCCTTCGCCTGCTGTTCGCCGCCGCAGGCGATGTAGTCGGCATAGGCGATGATTTCGGCACGCACAAAGCCTTTCTCAAAGTCGCCGTGGATGCGCCCGGCGGCGCGCGGCGCGGTCGCGCCGGCGGCGACGGTCCAGGCGCGCGCCTCCTTCGGCCCGGCGGTGAAGAAGGTCAGCAGGTCCAGCAGGCGGTAACCGGCGTGCGCGATGCGGTCAAGGCCGGCCTCGCGCAGCCCCGCCGCCTCCAGAAACTCGCCGCGCTCCGCCGCCTCAAGGCCGGCCAGTTCGGCCTCAAAACGCGCGCAAACCTCCACCGCCGCCAGGCCGCTGCGCGCCGCGTAACCGGCGACGGCGCGGCGGTGCGCGCCGCCGTCGTCGTCCTCGCCGGTGTTGGCAATCAGCAGCATCGGCTTCGCCGTCAGCAGGCTTAATTCGCGCGCGCAGACGCGCTCGTCATCGCGCAAATCCAGGTCGCGCACGCTGCCGCCGGCGGCCAGTTGTTCGTTCAGGCGTTGCAGCGCCGCCGCGCGCGCCAGCGCCTCCTTGTCGCCGGACTTGGCGCTTTTGGCGGCGCGCGCGGCGGCGCGCTCGACGCTCTCAAGGTCGGCCAGCAGCAGTTCGGTGTGGATTGTCTCAATGTCCGACAGCGGGTTGACGCGCCCCGCCACATGCGCGACGCCACCGTCGTCAAAGCAGCGCACGACCTGGGCGATGGCGTCGGTCTCGCGGATGTGCGACAGAAAGCGGTTGCCGAGGCCCTCGCCGCGCGACGCGCCCGCGACCAGGCCGGCGATGTCCACAAATTCAAGCGTCGTCGGCACGACGCGCGCCGACTGCGCCAGGCCGGCCAACCGGCCAAGGCGCTCGTCCGGCACCGCGACGACGCCGGTGTTCGGGTCAATCGTGCAAAACGGGTAATTCTCGGCGGCGACGCCGGCGCTGGTCATCGCGTTGAACAGCGTGGATTTGCCGACATTCGGCAGGCCGACGATGCCGCACTTGAAGCCCATGACGCGCCCCGCTCCGCGCGATCAGTCCGCGTGCAGCGTGTTCATCGCGCCGTCAAAGCCGCCGGCGACCAGTTGTTCAACGGCGTCGCAGGCGCGCTCGATGCCGGCATGTATCGCAGCGGCGGCGTCCTTGTCCGGGTCGCTCAGCACATGGCGCACAACGCGGTCGCGGTGTCCGGGGTGGCCGACGCCGATGCGCAGCCGCCAGAAACCGACGCCGACATGGCGGATGATGTCAACAAGGCCGTTGTGCCCGCCGGCGCCGCCGCCGTGTTTCAGGCGGATTTTGGCGACCTCAAAGTCAATCTCGTCGTGCGCGACCAGTATCGCGCCGGTGTCAATCTTGTGAAAACCGGCGAACGCCCGCAATGCGCGCCCGCTGTCGTTGATGAAGGTCGAGGGAATGAACAGCCACAGCGGTCTTGACGCCATCTCAATACGGCAACTGGAGCCGTGCAGTTTGCCGCGCCCGGCGAACACCGCGCCATGGCGCCGCGCCAGCGCCTCGACAAACCACCTGCCGGCGTTGTGACGGTTGCCGGCATACTCATCACCGGGATTGCCGAGACCGACGACCAGACGAATGCCCGCGGTTTCAGTCATCGAAGCGGCACGACAACGGGAGGGGCGGGAAATGGCAGGAGGCAAGCCCGCAAGGGCAACAGCACGAGGCAAGCCGCGCAAGGCAACAGCACAAAGCAAGCCGTGCGCGCTACCGCGCACGGCGGAGCATCAATCCTCCTTCTTCTCCTGTTCGCCTTCCGCCGGCGTCTCTTCGCCGGCCTCCGCCTCGGCGGCCTCGGCGGCTTCTTGCTCTTCCTCCAGCGCGGCGACGCGCGGCTTGATAACCGACACAATCGCATGGTCAATCTCCTCGCCGTGCGACAGCGCCATCAGCATCACATTATCGGGCAGCGTGATGTCGGACAGGTGCAGCGACTGCCCGAGTTCCAGTTGCGCGATGTCAACGCCGATGTATTCGGGCAGGTCCTGCGGCAGGCAAGACACCTCGGCCTCGGTCTGCAAGTGGCTGACAATGCCGCCCTGCTGCTTGACGCCGACGCAGGTGTCCTCGTTGATGAAGTGCAGCGGCACATTCATCGTGATGCGCTTGTCGGTCGAGACGCGCATGAAGTCAATGTGCAGTATCCGCGGCCTGCTCGGGTGCCTCTGCAAATCGCGCAGAATCACCTTCTCCTTCTTGCGCCCGATCTTCAGCGTCAGGATGTGCGAATAAAACGCCTCGTGCCCAAGGTGGCGTATCAGTTCGTTGTGTTTCAGCGCGATCGGCACCGCGCCGTGTTCGCCGCCGTAGAGTATCGCCGGCACCAGGCCCTCGCCGCGCAGCCGCCGGCTGAAACGGCTGCCGCCGCCGTCGCGCGGCTGCGCGCTGATCTCAAAGTCTTTTTGCATGGTTTGTCTCCTTCAATTAATCATGCCGAATGCCTGCGCCGCGGCGCGCGCATTTCAGGACAGGCGGCGGCGGTCGCTGAAGCCGTGCGGCGGTGCGCCCGAATCAGCGGCGGCGGGCCGGCGGGAGTGTTGAGGGCGTGCGCCGCCTGCGAATCTGAACCAGCGACAGCGCCAGTATCAGCGCCAGCGCCGCCAGTGCGGCAGGGCCGAGGGCGCCGCCGCCGCCTCCGCCAGCGGCGGCGGCGGCGAATCTTGCCAATGGCCGGGAATGTTTGTTGGCGACAGGGTTTGTTCCGCGCCTGAAAGCGGCGGCGGCGGCGAATCCTGCCGGGCAATCATTTTTCATTTTCATGCTCTGTTTGTTATTGTGAATCCCGCGTTCCCGACGCAGCCCTCGCGGTCTTGCTTGCAGGCGCTCCGTGCACCGTGCAGCGAGACCGTCGCGGGTGCGGGCGATTATAGCACCACGCCCCCCGCACCACAAAACCACCGCCCGACGGGCGATTTCCGGCCTCATGGGGCGGCGCGGGCGCGGAAAATGGCGGCACGGCGCGGCTTTGCAGGGGCGCTTTTGCCCTGCACGGGCCGCCTGCACCACGTACGCCGTTCGTCGGAAGGGATTCTCCGCCACTTCATACACTTGACCTGTTTTTCCCCGACGATGGCGGTTTTTGGCCATGCCGGGGCGCCGCGATGTGCTTACAATAAGCCTGATGAATAACGGAACACGGACAGATTGTTTGCATGTGGCGACAGCACGCAACGGCGTCCGGACGAGCGTTGTTGTCTGCGGCGGCATCCGGGCCGTGCCTGTGCGGGCGTTCGCGCCACTGCCTTTGCGGGCGCCGTTATTCCCGGCCAACGGTCATTCGTCGGCCAAATGCTACCGCTTGTCGGCTGGCGTGCGCCAAGCCTTGCAAAATCCTTCAGATTGGGTTCTCGCTAAACCTTGAACCTTAATCGGAGGCAATCAGATGATGGCACCACAAAAAAAGAAACCGCTGCCCGGCCAGCACCGCAAAGTCGAGCCACTCACCCGGAAGATAGAGGCCGTCGCGCCGCCGCGCCCGCAACTGGAGGTTCTGCAGGAACGCATGAACCAGACGGCAACTGCCGTGCAGGTGGACAAACTGCACGGCGAAGCCATGGGGCGGATGGATGCAACCAGGGCAGAGATGCACGAACTGCACGGCGAAGCCATGGGGCGGATGGATATTCTGCAAGAGCGCATGGGCCACATGGCAACCAGGGAAGAGATGCACGAACTGCACGGCGAAGCCATGGGGCGGATAGATGCAACCAGGGCAGAGATGCACAAACTGCACGGCGAAACCATGGGGCGAATAGATATTCTGCAAGAGCGCATGGGCCACATGGCAACCAGGGAAGAGATGCACGAACTGCACGGCGAAGCCATGGGGCGGATAGAGATTCTGCAAGAGCGCACGAAGTCCATGGCAACCACGGCGGATATGAACAAACTGCACGGTGAAGCGATGGAGCGAATCGGCAAGGTGGAAACCTGCATAGGCGAAATAAAGGGCGATTTAAAGTTCATCAAATGGATTGGAGGCACGCTTGGAATCGCCATCGTTGCCGGACTCATCACCATGATTGCCGGACTCGCCAAAATCATTTTCTTCCCGGTTGTGTGATTTTGGGCGCTGCCGGGCACACTGATTGAAAGGGCCGCCTTCGGGCGGCCTTTTTTTGGCGTTGCGGTTTTTTTGCGCCGCGGTTCCGCGCGCGGGCCGGTTGCGGGGAGCCGCCCCGTCAATCCATGAAAAGGCTGCTGATGGACTGTTCGCGGTTGACGCGCTGCATGGCCTGCGCCAGCATCGGCGCGATGCTGATCTGGCGGATGCGCGGGCACGCCGCCGCCTCCGGCGACAGCGGTATCGTGTCGGTGACGATCAGTTCGTCGAGCGCCGAGGCGGCAATCCGCCCGACCGCGCCGCCCGACAGCACCGGGTGCGTCGCATAGGCCAGCACCTTGCCGGCGCCCTGCCCTTTCAGCGCCGTCGCCGCCTCGCACAGGGTGCCGGCGGTGTCCACGATGTCGTCAATGATGACGCACGCCTTGCCGCCGACATCGCCGATGATGTTCATGACCTCGCTTTCGTTCGGCTGCGGGCGGCGCTTGTCTATGATGGCGAGGTCGGCGTCGTCGAGGCGCTTGGCGAGCGCCCGCGCCCTGACAACGCCGCCGACATCGGGCGACACGACGATGGTGTTGCGGCAGTCGCCGGCGCGGATGTCGTCGAGCAGCACCGGCGAGGCGTAGAGGTTGTCCACCGGCAGGTCAAAGAACCCCTGCACCTGGTCGGAGTGCAGGTCCACAATCAGCACGCGGTTGGCCTGCACGCTGCTGACGATGTTGGCGACGACCTTGGCCGAAATCGGCACCCGCGCATAGTGCGCGCGCCGGTCCTGGCGGCCATAGCCGAAGTAGGGAATCACCGCGGTAAT
Organism: Gammaproteobacteria bacterium; assembly: GCA_028817225.1. Taxonomy (NCBI): domain Bacteria; kingdom Pseudomonadati; phylum Pseudomonadota; class Gammaproteobacteria; species Gammaproteobacteria bacterium. Next base: position 110,516 of record JAPPQC010000011.1, read on the forward strand.
GCGCCCCGCCGACGCGCGGTGCAGCGCATCAATCATAATCAGCAGTTCCATCAGGTTGTCGCTGCCGGGCGCGCAGGTCGGCTGCACGATGAACACATCGCGGCCACGGACATTCTCGTGTATCTCGACGCGCACCTCGCCGTCGCTGAAACGGCCGACGGTGGCCTTGCCGAGTTCCAGGCCGATGTGCGCGGCGACTTTCGCGGCCAGCGCCCGGTTGGCGCTGCCGGTGAACACCGACATCGTCGCTTCGTGGGAATTCATCGCTGCAACTGTCGCGGGCCGTTTTTCGGGAAACTGGCTGGGCCGGCAGGATTCGAACCTGCGAATGCCGGGATCAAAACCCGGTGCCTTACCACTTGGCGACGGCCCAACCCACCGGAATTATAACGCCTCGCCGCCCTTTTCATGCAAACGGGCGGGCGCGGGCTTGTCGGCGTCTTCGTGCAAGCCGGCGGGCGCGGCCTCGTCGGCGGCCTCGTGCAAGCCGGCGGGCGCGGCCTCGTCGGCGGCTTCGTGCAGACCGTCGGGCACGGCCTTGTCGGCGTCTTCGTGCAGACCGGCGGGCGCGGCCTCGTCGGCGGCCTCGCGCAGACACCGGTGCAGCGGCGATTCGGCGACGCCGCGCGCGACAAAACCGCCGAGGCCGGCGGGGTTGCCGCGAACCGCCTCTTCGGCGCCGCGCTTGCCGTCAAACGCGGCGAAGAAGGCCGAGCCGGAGCCGGTCAGGCGCGGCGCGCCGACGCCGCGCCCGTCAAGCCACGCAAGGCCCTGCGCGATTTCGGGGCGGCGGCGCGCGGCGATTTCCTGAAAGGCGTTGACCGTCCCGCCGTTGCGGTAATCGCGCATCGTAACCCGCGGAAAGTCGCGGCGCAGGTCGGGCGCCTGAAACATCTCGCGGGTCGAGAGCGGCGCGGCGGGCGCCAGCACCGCATACCACCGCCGCGGCAGGTGCACCGGGCGCAGATGGTTGCCGGCGCCTTCCGCCCACGCGCTGCGCCCGTTGACGAAAACCGGCACATCGGCGCCGAGGCGCGCGGCGAGGCGCAGCAGGTCAACGAGCGCGAGGCGGCAGCCCCACAGGCGGTTCAGCGCCAGCAGCACCGTCGCCGCGTCCGAACTGCCGCCGCCGAGACCGGCGCCGACCGGAATGCGCTTGGCGATGGTGATGTTGGCGCCGCCCGGCGCTTCGGTTTCGGCCTTCAGCAACAGCGCCGCCTTCAGCGCGAGGTTGTCGTCGCACGCAATCTCCGGCGCGTCGGCGCACGCCACGCGCACATCGCCGCGCCGGTGGGCGACGATGGAGATTTCATCGCCGTAGTCGAGCAGTTGAAACAGCGTTTGCAGGTTGTGGCGCCCGTTGTCGCGGCGCCCGGTGATGTGCAGAAAGAGATTCAGTTTGGCGGGCGCCGGCCACCGGGTTTCGCCCGGCGTCGCCGTCACCGCGCCCTGTCCCGCACAACGCCGCTCCGCATTCCCGGCGTGTGTCCCGGCCGCCAGGCCATCGCCGTCACTGCGGCTTGTCCCGCACGACGCCGCTCCACGACGCAATCGAGATGGAGATGGTGGTGTCGGCGGCGGCGCCGTTGCCGTCTTGCAGCCGCGACAGGCCGATTTTCTCGGGCAGGTCGTGCAGCACATTCCAGCCGGTGTAGCGCACACGCCAGCCGTCCTGGCTGAACGACAGCGTGCGTCCGCTGTCCACATGCGCCTCGCCGGGGCGCGCGCCGTACGCGGGCGCGCCCGCCATCCAGTAGCGCAGGTTGCCGACCGGCACATCGGTGTACAACAGACTGCTGATCAATTCCTCCGGCGTCGCGGCTTCGGTGCGCCGCCCCGACGCGCCGGTCGCCGCCGCGACGCCGCCGAATTCGCCGTTGATGACCATCAGCGTGCCGCCGAGCAGACTGGACAGGCGGATGTCAAAATGCCGTCCGTTCTGCTGCCAGTCAAACTGCCCGCGCCAGCCGGAACCGCTGCGGCGCACCGCGATGCGCCCGCGCGCGCGCCACGACCGCAGGTTGTCGGCCTGCACGCGCTGCGCCAGCAGGTATTCAATGGACGCCTCGGTGGAGTCTTCCACCACCGGCAACTGACGGGCGCAGCCCGCGCACGCCAGCACGGATGCAAGGGCGCACGCCAGCGCGCCCGGTGAAAAAAGCCGCCGTTGCGGTGTTTGTGAGTGTGGTTGGTTCATGTCATCGGGGATTATAGGGGAAACCGGCGCGCGCGGCATGGCCATTCACTGCACAACTTCCTTCTTCAACTCGCGCAGGCGGCCCAGATATTCATCATCCGGAAACTCGCGCAGCGCCTCGTCCAGCACGCGCAGCGCGCGCTCGCGTTCTTCGCCCAGCCACAACACCTCGACCAGATGCCCCATCACTTCCGGGTGGTGTTCGCGCTGCGCCGCTCTTTGCAGGAAATCCCTCGCGGCGGCGAGGTTGTTCAGCCGGAACTCGACCCAGCCCATGCTGTCGAGCACGATGCCGCTGTCCGGTTTCAGCCGGTGCGCGCGGCGGATGTATTCGCGCGCCTCGTGCAGGCGGATGTTGCGGTCGGCCAGCACATAGCCGAGCGCGTTCAGCGCGCGCCAGTTCACCGGGTCTCGTTCAATGATGTTTCTCAGGTCGCCCTCAAAGACATTGAAGCGGTCCATGGACAGCGCCAGCATCGCCCGCGAGTACAGCAAATCCGGCGAATCGGGGTGCGCGGCGAGCGCCTGCGTATAGACCTCAAGCGCGTCGGCCTTGCGCTGCGCCCTGTCCAGCGTCTCGGCCTCGGCGATGGCCAGCGCAATCAGCGCGTGCGGATGGGCGGCGCGCTCCTTCGCGGCGGCGAGTTGCGCCAGCGCGGTGTCGGTGCGCCCGCGCCGCTGCCAGATGCGCGCCTCGCCGATGCGCGCCTCGTGGTGCAGAATGCCGGCGGTGACGGCGCCGTAGTATTCCAGCGCCTTGTCGAAGTTCTCCTCGGCCTCGGCGACGCGCCCCAGGTAATACGCCGAACGCGAACGCTCGGCCTCCAGTTCACCGAGGCGGCGGAACAGCCCGCGCGCGTCCTCGTGCCTGCCGTGCTGCAAATCAAGCACGCCGAGCGCGCGGATGACATCGGGGTCGTCCGGCGCCAGCCGCCGCGCCTTCTTGTACAAATCGTAGGCGACGCGGGTTTGTTCCTCCTTCCAGTGCGCCGCCGCCGCCTTCAGCAGCAGCGGGCGGTCGCCGGGGTGCAGTTGCGCGGCGCGGCGCAGCAGCGCCAGCGCCTCGGCCATGCGCCCGAGCGCGAACAGCGCGTCGGCCTTCAGGCGCCAGGCGCGCGTCATCGCCGGCTCCAGTTCCAGCGCGCGCTCCGCCGACGCGATGCTGTCTTCGTTGCGCCCGTGATGGTAGGCGACCAGCGCGTGCAGCAGGTGCACCGGGGCGTTGCGCGGAAACCGCTGGCGCAGTTCGTCGGCGTGGCGCAGGCTCGACTCGACGGCGACGCGCCCCAGCAGCGGAATCGAATAGCCCGGCGCCAGCAGTTGCTGGTCGCGGCGAACGCTGAACTCAAGGTGCGGCAGCGCGTCGCGGTAGCGCCCCAGTTTCAGGTAGATGAGAAACAGCGCCTGGTTCAGTTGCAGGTTGTCCGGCTCGGCGCGGCGCCAGCGTTCGGCGAGCGCGGCGGCCTTGTCGTAGTGGTTGTGCTGCACCGCGATTGCGATGGCGGCGCGGAACAGGCGCGGGTCGCCGCTCAGTTTCAGCGCCTCGCCGTAGTGTTTCAGCGCCTCCTCGATGCGGTTGTTGCGAAGAAGAATGTCGCCGGCCAGGAACTGATAGACGCCGGCGGACAGTTCGCGCGTGTCGCGGTCGGGGCGAATGTCGAGCGCCGGGTACTGCGACAGCGAGCAGCCGGCGGCGAACAGGCACAGCGCGGCGGCGCCCGCGCCGCGCGCCGGCGCCGGTGTCTGCGTTGATGCCTGTTTCAGTAAGCGTTTCATTGAAAAGCGCGCCGTGCGGCCATTATGCGGCTATTATTACACGGATGAATGCACCGATGACGCTGTTCGCCATTGGCCTGAACCACCGCAGCGCGCCGCTTGAGGTGCGCGAGAAAGTCGCGCTGCCGGAAAGCGCCGTCGGCGGCGCGCTGGCCGACCTGCGCCGCGAAACCGCGCTGGCGCAGGCCGTGATCGTCTCCACCTGCAACCGCCTGGAAATCTACGCGGCGGCGCGGCGGCGCGATTGCGGCGCCGAGGTCGCGGCGTGGCTTTGCGGCCACCGCGGGCTGGCCGCGGGCGAACTCGACGGCCACCTGTTCACGCTGCACGACGCCGCCGCCGCGCGCCACCTGCTGCGCGTCGCCAGCGGGCTTGAATCGGTCATCGTCGGCGAGCCGCAGGTGCTGGGGCAGGTCAAGTCCGCCTACCGCGCGGCGCTTGAAGGCGGCCACAGCGGCGAACTGCTGGGGCGGCTGTTTGAACACGCCATCTCAACCGCCAAACGGGCGCGTTCGGAGACCGGCCTCGGGCGGCATCCGGTGTCGTATGCGTCGGTCGCGGTGGATGTGGCGCGAAAAATCTTCGGCGACCTCTCGGCCCGGCACGCGCTGATGATCGGCGCCGGCGACATGATAGAACTGACGATGCGCCACCTGAAAAGCCACGGCATCGGGTCGCTCGCCGTCGCCAACCGCTCGCCGGAAAACGCGCGCAGGCTGGCCGCCGAACACGGCGCCGAAACCGTCGCCTTCGGCGAAATCGCCGACGCGCTGCCGCGCTGCGACATTCTTGTCAGTTCAACGGCGGGCGATCGCGTTATCGTCGGCAGGGCCGACATCGAGCGCGCGCTGAAAACGCGCAAGCGCCGCCCCGTCTGCATCGTGGATCTGGCGCTGCCGCGCGACATTGACCCCGCCGCCGCCGAACTCGAGGATGTGTATTTGTACACGCTCGACAATCTCGCCGAAATCGCCGGCGTCAACCGGCGCAACCGGCTGCACGAGGCCGACAAGGCCGGGCGGATTGTCGAGGAGCACCTGGCCGGGTTCATCCGCTGGCTGAACACGCGGCAGGCGGGCGACCTGGTGCGGCGCCTGCGGGCGCTGGCCGAGGGCCACCGCGACGACGCTCTCGACAAGGCGCTGCAACTGCTGAAACAGGGCAAAAGCCCCGACGAGGCGCTGCGCCACCTGGCGCACACGCTGACCGGCAAACTGACGCACCACCCGACCGACATCATCAACAAGGCCGCCGGCGACAACGACCGGGCGCTGCTTGAGGCGGCGAAAAAACTCTTTGACCTCGGCGACGGCGGTGACAAGCCGTGAACGACTTGATGCCGCAAACCGCGCCCGAATGCAGCCGCCTGCGGCGGGCCGCATTGTGTGACAAACCGTGAACGAATCCATGCTGAAAAAACTCGGGCGCATTGCCGCGCGCCACCGCGAGATTGGCGAGCAACTGGCGCGCCCCGGCGCCGCCGACGACCGCCGCGGTTACCGCGAGTTGAGCCGCGAGTACGCGCAACTCGGCGAAATCGTGCCGGCGTACGACGACTGGCGGCGCTGCACCGACGACATTGACAAGACGCGGCAACTGGCGGCGGACGGCGACGCCGACATGAAGGCGATGGCGCGCGAGGAACTGGAGGCGCTGGAGGCGCGGCGCGGCGAACTGGAACTGCAACTGCGGAAACACCTGCTGCCGGCGGACCCGCACGATGACCACAATGTGTTCCTTGAGATACGCGCCGGCACCGGCGGCGACGAGGCCGCGCTGTTTGCCGGCGACCTGTTCCGGATGTACGGCCACTACGCCGAGAAGTGCCGTTGGCGGGTGGAGGTTGTCAACGCGCGCGAGGGCGAGCACGGCGGTTTCAGGGAACTGATTTCGCGCATCAACGGCAAGGGCGTTTATTCGCGGCTCAAGTTTGAGTCCGGCGCGCACCGCGTGCAGCGCGTGCCGGAGACCGAGTCGCAGGGGCGCATTCACACATCGGCGGCGACCGTCGCGGTGATGCCGGAGGCGGAGGAGATAGACGACATCGAGGTCGGCCCGAACGACCTGCGGATAGACCGCTTCCGCGCCTCCGGCGCCGGCGGCCAGCATGTCAACAAGACCGATTCGGCGATACGCATCACGCACCTGCCGAGCGGCCTGATTGTGGAGTGCCAGGCCGAGCGTTCGCAAAACCGCAACAAGGCGCGCGCGCTGGCGCTGCTGAAAGCGAAACTGCTCGACGCCGAACGCGGCGAACAGCGCCGGCGCCAGGCCGAAAACCGGCGCAACCTCGTCGGCAGCGGCGACCGCTCGCAGCGCATCCGCACCTACAACTTCCCGCAGGGCCGCGTCACCGACCACCGCATCGGCCTGACGCTGTACCAACTTCCGCAACTGATGGAAGGCGAACTCGACCCGCTGATACAACCGCTGATCAATGAACACCAGGCCGATTTGCTGGCCGAGGCGGGGGACGGGGAATGAAAGAATTGCAAGATGTGTGCGTGGCGCATGAACGGGGCGAGAAACGGCAGATGACAGAGCGCCAGGACGTGCGCGTGGCGCATGACCCGGACGGGGAACGGCAAATGAACGGCGCCGCACCGCCGCGCCTGGCGGGCCGGACGCTGGACGGCGCGCGGCGCGAATTGCGCGCGTGGCTTGGCGTGCGCGGCAAGGGTGACGAGACCGACTATCTCGTGTGTCACGCGCTTGGCAAGAACCGCGCATGGCTTTACGCGAACGGGCACCGGCGCCTGGAACCGGACAGTGAACAGCATCTGCGCGACATCGTTGCACGGCGCGCGCGCGGCGTGCCGTTCGCCTACCTGACCGGCGTGCGCGAGTTTTATTCGCTGGACTTTGAGGTCGGCCCGGCGGTGCTGGTGCCGCGCCCGGAAACCGAAGTGCTGGTCGAGTGCGCGCTGGACGGTCTGCCGCGCGGCGCGCAGGTGCTCGACCTCGGCACCGGCTGCGGCAATCTCATCATCGCCATCGCCCACACGCGCCGCGATGTGCGCGCAACCGCCACCGATGCATCACGCGAGGCGCTCGCCGTCGCGCGCCGCAACGCCGCGCGCCACGGCCTGCACAACATCCGGTTTTTGGAAAGCGACTGGTTCGGCAATGTGGACGGGCGCTTTGACCTGATCGTCGGCAACCCGCCCTACATCGGCGACAACGACCCGCAACTGGACGACGAAGTCGCCGCGCACGAACCCGGCGCGGCGCTGTTCGCGGGCGGCGACGGCCTCGCCCATCTGCGCCGAATCACCGCGCACGCACGCAATCACCTGAAACCCGGCGGACGCCTGATTGTCGAACACGCGCCGATGCAGGACGCCGCAGTGCGCGCAATGATGCACGCGGCGGGCTTCGCACCGGTGCACAGCGCACGCGACGCCGCCGGCAGACCGCGCGCGTGCATCGGCGCCGGCGCGCGCCCAGGCTAAGAGCAGCACGCTCAGGCGCCGTTGTGCGCCCAGGCCGGGCGGCGCTGCGGTCAGGCGTCAGCGCGCGCCCAGGCCGGGCGGCGGCGTGTTCAGTTGTGCCGCAGCAGCAGGCCGGCGCCGAGCGTCAGGCCCATCACGAGGAAGAAATCAATCACTTCCCAGACGATGCTGGCGGCCACGCCGACGACGATGAACTGAATCACGACCGCCGCGCCGAGCACGCCAAACAGCGCGCCGACGACCTTGCACCCGGTTTCCGTGTCGTTCCAGAAAGCGAGCACGCCTAAAATACAGGCGACGACGGCCAGTACATCAATGTACGGCCACAATGTGGACGAAAATGAAAAATCCTGCGTCCAGTTCAGCAGCACCGCCGCGGCGGCGGCCAGCATCACATAAGGGGTTGCTTTTGTAATCATCATCATGTCCTCCCTGGTCAGGTTGCCCTTTGAGGATACCGCAACCGCCGCGCAAAAAACACCGGAAACTAACCGGCCTTTTCCTGCCTTTCCAGCCTTTCTTTCAGCAGGCGGTTGACCTCGCCGGGGTTGGCGCGGCCCTGTGTCGCCTTCATGACCTGGCCGACGAAATAGCCGAACACCTTTTCCTTGCCGGCGCGGTACTGTGCGACCTGCTTTTCGCTGTTTGCAATCACTTCGGCGATGATGGCGGCGAGTTCGCCGGTGTCGCTGATTTGCGCGAGGCCCTTGTCGGCGATGACCTCGTCGGCGCCGGCGCCGGTGCGCCACATCTCGTCGAACACCTCGCGCGCGATGTTGCCCGACAGCGTGCCGTCTTCAATGCGGTCGAGCAAGGCGGCGAGGCGCGGCGCGCCGAGCGGGCAGTCGGCGATGCCGGTTCCGGTCTGGTTCAACGCCGCGCTCAGCGCGCCGGTTATCCAGTTGGCGGCGAGGCGCGGGCCGCCGGCGCCGGCGCCGGCGCAGTCTTCAAAGTAGGCGGCCATCTCCGGCGACGCCGTCAACTGAACGGCGTCGGCTTCCGACAGGCCGTAGTCGCGCACAAAGCGCTCGCGCATCTGTTCCTGCAATTCCGGCAGCGCGGCGCGCACCTGCTCCACCAGCGACGGCGGAATCGCCACCGGCAGCAGGTCGGGGTCGGGGAAGTAGCGGTAGTCCTCGGCCTCTTCCTTGCCGCGCATCGGGCGCGTCTCGTCGCGGTCGGGGTCGTAGAGGCGCGTTTCCTGCGCCACTTCGCCGCCGGATTCCAGCACCGCCGCCTGGCGCTTGATCTCGAAGCGTATCGCGCGCTCGACAAAGCGGAACGAGTTGAGGTTCTTGATTTCGGCGCGCACGCCGAGGCGCTCGGCGCCCGCCGGCTTCAGCGACACATTGACATCGCAGCGCAGCGAACCCTCCTGCATGTTGCCGTCGCAAATGCCGAGAAAGCAGCCGATGGAATGAATCTTTTTCATGTACGCCACGGCCTCGCCGGCGCCGGCAAGGTGCGGGCGCGACACAATCTCCATCAGCGGCGTGCCGGCGCGGTTCAGGTCCACGCCGGTCATGCCGTCCGCCGCGCCGTGCACCGACTTGCCGGCGTCCTCCTCCAGGTGGGCGCGCTCGATGCCGACGGTCTTGACGCCGCCGTCGTCCAGCGCGATTTCCAGCCGCCCGTCCTCGACAATCGGCGATTCATACTGGCTGATCTGGTAGCCCTTCGGCAGGTCGGGGTAGAAATAATTCTTGCGCGCAAACACCGACCGCTCGGCGATGCGCGCGTTGATGACGAGGCCGAAGGCGACGGCCATTTTCAGCACGCCGCCGTTCAGCATCGGCAGCACGCCGGGCAGCGCGATGTCCACCGCGCAGGCGCGGGTGTTCGGCGCGCCGCCGTACGCCGACGGCGCGCCCGAGAACATCTTGCTTGCGGTCTTCAGCCGCATGTGCAGTTCCAGGCCGATGACCGGCTGCCAGCGCGTCATGCAAAGCCCTCCGGCACGCGGCGGTGCCAGTCGGTCTCGCGCTGGTAGCAGTGGCCGGCGCGGAACAAATCCTGCTCGCGGAAATGCGGCGCGATCATCTGCATGCCGACCGGCAGGCCGCCGGCGAAGCCCGCCGGCAGCGTCATGCCGGGCAGGCCGGCGAGATTGACGGCGATGGTATAGACATCGGACAGATACATCGTGACCGGGTCGCTGACTTTCTCGCCGAGTTTGAACGCCGTCGTCGGCGAGGTCGGCCCGACCAGCACATCGGCGCGCTCGAACGCGCGCGCGAAGTCATCGCGGATGCGGCGGCGCGCCTTCTGCGCCTTCAGGTAATAGGCGTCGTAGTAACCGGAAGACAATACATATGTGCCGACCAGCACGCGCCGCTTGACCTCGGCGCCGAAGCCCTCGGCGCGCGTGCGCGTGTAGAGGTCGTCGCAGTCCGCCGGCGCCTCGCAGCGGTGGCCGTAGCGCACGCCGTCGTAGCGCGCCAGATTGGACGAGCATTCCGCCGGCGCCAGGATGTAGTACGCGGGCGCCGACAGCGACATCGCCGGCAGCGACACCTCGACCGTCTCGCAGCCGAGTTGCCGCAGCACGCCGACGGCGCGCTCGATGACCGCGCCGATTTCCGGATTGAGGTCGGCGCCGAAATACTCGCGCGGCAGGCCGACGCGCAGGCCGCGGATGTCGGCGCCAACGGGCGGCGTGTAATCGGGAACCGGCTCGTCCATGCTGGTCGAGTCGCGCGGGTCGAAGCCGGCGATGGCTTGGAGCATCAGCGCGCAGTCGTCGGCGCCGGCGGCGAGCACGCCGGCCTGGTCGAGGCTGGAGGCGAAGGCGACCATGCCGTAGCGCGACACCCGCCCGTAGGTCGGCTTGATGCCGGTGATGCCGCACAGCGACGCCGGCTGGCGTATCGAGCCGCCGGTGTCGGTGCCGGTGGCGCACGGCGCGAGGCGCGCCGCCACCGCCGCCGCCGAGCCGCCGGACGAGCCGCCGGGAACGCGCGCGGCGTCCCACGGGTTGCACACCGCGCCGTAGAAACTGTTCTCGTTGGAAGAACCCATCGCGAACTCGTCCATGTTGGTCTTGCCGAGCATGACCATGCCGGCGTCGTTCAGCCTTTCGCTGACGGCGGCGTCGTACGGCGACACGAAATTGGCCAGCATCGCCGACGCGCAGGTCGTCGCCACGCCCTCGGTGCAGAACAGGTCCTTGTGCGCGTAGGGTATGCCGGCCAGCGGGTGCGCGCCGCCGTCGCGCAGTTTGCGGTCGGCGGCGCGCGCGCTGTCCAGCGCGCGTTCGGCGGTGACGGTGATGAAGGCGTTGAGATCGCCGCCGCGGCTTTCAATTCTGTCGAGAAAAAAGCGCGTCAGTTCGACGCTGGAGAAATCCCCGTTGCGAAGCCCGCGCGACAAATCGCCCAGCGACCGGTTCAGCATGGCGCCTCAGTCGAGCACTTTGGGAACGAGATAGAAGCCGTCGCGGGTGTGCGGCGCGATGTTCTGAAACGCCTCGCGCCGGTCGTCCTCGCTGACCTCGTCGGCGCGCAGCCGCTGCACCGCGTCGAGCGGGTGCGCCAGCGGCTCGACATCGCCGAGGCTGGCCGACTCAAGGCGCTCGACGAGGGCGAGAATGGCGGACAAGTCCCGGCCCAGACCCTCGACCTCGCCGGCGCCCACTTTCAGGCGCGCCAGCCGCGCGAGTTTGATGACTTCTTCAATGTTCATGGCGGCGAAAAAACAGCCGGCGCCGGTTGCGAAATCCGGCGGACGCTGGTAGTATGCCACACGCCTGACCGGATTATTCAACGCAATCAACCCGTGATGAAACCATGATCAACAGTCTGTTCGGCTTTTTCTCCGACGACCTCTCGATAGACCTCGGCACCGCCAACACGCTTATCTGTGTGAAAAACAAGGGCATCGTCCTGAACGAGCCGTCGGTGGTGGCGATACGCTCCGACCGCTTCGGCGGCGGCGGCGTCATCGAGGCGGTCGGCCAGGAAGCCAAGGAAATGCTGGGGCGCACCCCGGCCAACATTCGCGCCATCCGCCCGATGAAAGACGGCGTCATCGCCGACTTCACGACGACGGAGAAAATGCTTCAGTTTTTCATCCGCAAGGTGCACCAGAACAAATTGCTGAAGCCCAGCCCCAAGGTGCTGATTTGCGTGCCGTGCGGCGCGACGCAAGTTGAAAGGCGCGCCATCCGCGAATCGGCGGCGGGCGCCGGCGCCAGAAAAGTCTATCTGATCGAGGAGCCGATCGCGGCGGCCATCGGCGCCGGCCTGCCCATCGGCGAGGCGCGCGGCTCGATGATACTCGACATCGGCGGCGGCACCTCCGAGGTCGCGGTGCTGTCGCTCAGCGGCATCGTCTATTCGGCGTCGGTTCGCATCGGCGGCGACAAACTGGAGGAGGCCGTCGTCAACTACATCCGGCGCAATTACGGCGTCCTGATTGGCGAGGCGACCGCCGAGAAGGTCAAGAAAAAGATCGGCACCGCCTACCCCAGCGCCAAACTGATGGAGATGGAGATCATCGGGCGCAACCTTTCCGAGGGCGTGCCCAAGAACTTCGTCATCAACAGCAACGAGATTTTCGAGGCGCTGCAGGAGCCGCTGTCGGGCATCGTCGCCGCCGTCAAGACGGCGCTGGAGCAGACGCCGCCGGAGTTGAGTTCCGATGTCGCCGAGCGCGGCATCGTCCTGACCGGCGGCGGCGCGCTGCTGAAAAACCTCGACAAACTGCTGATGCAGGAAACCGGCATTCCGGTGGTCATCGCCGACGAGCCGCTGACCTGCGTCGTGCAGGGCGGCGGCAAGGCGCTCAGCCTGCTCGGCAAGAAGAAAACAGAATTCCTGATGAGGGAGTAGGCCGGCGACGCGACCGGCGGGAAGCACAACGCCATCAAGGAACTGTTTCGCCTTCGCAGCCTGTTTCCCAGGCTTGTTTTTTTCTCGGCGCTGGCCGCGGCGCTGATGGTCTATGACCACCGCTACGGCCATTTCAACGACAAGCGCGCGCCGTTCGACCTCATCAACCTCGACGCCGTCCGCCGCCACCTCGACCTGTTCAGTTACGCGGTGCATTCCGCCGCCAACCTGCCGACGCGCGCCGCCGACTGGACGCACCGCTATTTCAGCGAGCGCTCGGATCTGCTGTTCGAGATTGAGCGGCTGCGCTACAACAACCTGATTCTGAATTCCGAACTCCAGAAACTGGTCACCTTCAAGAACGAGAACCGCCACCTTCGCAGGCTGCTGCAATCGCCCGCCGACACGCGCGGGCGCAAGGTCGCCGTCGCCAAACTGGTCGGCGTCAACCTGGCGCCGTTCGAGCAGCAGATTGTCATCGACAAGGGCAGCAACCACGGCGTCTATCCGGGGCAGCCGGTGCTCGATGTCAAGGGCGTCATCGGCCAGGTCTCGACGGTGACGCCGCTGACCGCCGATGTGACGCTGATTTCCAACCCCGGCCACGCGCTGCTCGGGCAGATTGACCGCTCGCGGCTGCGGATGCTGGTGCTCGGCACCGGCAACCCGCGGCAGTTGAAACTGGAATATGTGCCGACAACGGCGGACATCCGCGCCGGCGACATCATCTACACATCGGGGCTGGACAACCGCTACCCCGGCGACTACCCGGTCGGCGAGGTGCTGAGCATCCACAGCGAGGTCGGCGACGACTTCGCCGTCATCCACGCGAAGCCGCTGGCCGATTTGATACACAGCCGCGAAATGCTGCTGATCTGGCCCGAGGACGCCGCGCAGGCGCAGGCGGCGGAAGCCGAAGCGGCGGAAGCGGAGACGGCGGGCGGGGAATAACGCCGTGGCGCTGCGGAAAATGGACGGGCGCTACCGGCTGGTGGCGCTGACGGTGTTTGCGGCGATGATATTGAGCGCGCTGCCGATACCGCAGTGGGCGCATGTCTTCTGGCCGGAATGGGTGCTGCTGGTGGTCATCTACTGGTGCCTGGCGATGCCGGAGAAACTCAACATCAAGTTCGCATGGTTTGTCGGCATCCTGAGCGACCTGCTTGAAGGTTCATTGCTGGGGCAGCACGCGCTGCTGTACACGCTGATTGCGTGGCTGACCACCTATTTCTACCAGCGCCTGCGCCTCTACCCGCCGCACCAGCAGGTTTTCTTCATCGCGCTGCTGCTGCTGATTTACACGATGATCGCCATCTGGATCAACAGCCTGCGGCTGCGCTACTCGCTGGAGATGGACTGGAGCGCGCTGCTGCCGGTCGCCAGCAGCGCGCTGATGTGGCCGTGGGTGTTCGCGGTGCTGCGGCACCTGCGCCAGAAAAACTACGCCGGCGCGCAGGGGTAGGAACCCAGCAGTTTGTAGAGGCCGGCGCCGGCGTCCAGTTCGGCCAGCGCCCGGCCCAGCAACTCGTCCTCGCAGTGGCCCTCGATGTCGAGGAAGAACACATACTCCCAGTTGACGATGCGCGCCGGGCGCGACTCGATGCGCGTCAGGCTGACGCCGCGGTCGGCGAGGATGCGCAGCAGCGCGGCGAGCGAACCCGGGCGGTTGCGCGCCGACACCAGCACGCTGGTCTTGTCGCCGCCGGTCGGCGGCACGCCGTGGCCGCCGATGACGAGGAAGCGCGTCGCGTTGCACGAGTAGTCCTCGATGCCCTCGGCCAGGATGTTCAGCCCGTACTCGGCGGCGGCGCCGGCGCCGGCGATGGCGGCGGCGTTGTGTTCGTCGTGCGCCTTCAGCGCCGCCGCGGCGTTGCTGTGGACGGCGACCTGGCGGCAGCCCGGCAGGTTGTCATCGAGCCAGCGCCGGCACTGGGCGAACGACTGCTGGTGCGAATAGACGGTGGCCAGCCCGCCGAGGCCGTCGCCGGCGCCGAGCAGGCAGTGGCGGATGGGCAGTTCAATCTCGCCGACGATTTGCAGCGCCGAATCCATGAAGCAGTCGAGCGTGTGCGTGACGACGCCCTCGCTGGAATTCTCGACCGGCACGACGCCGTAGGCGGGCTTGCCGCTTTCGACGGCGCGGAACACCTCGGCGACCGTCGGGAAGTCCTGCGTTGCGATGGCGCGGCCAAAATGCTTGAACGCGGCCTCCTGCGTGAAAGTGCCCTGCGGCCCCAGGTAGGCGACGGTGATTTCCTGCTCCAGCGCGCGGCACACCGAGATGATTTCGCGGAACAGCGCCGTCAGTTCGGCGTCTTGCAGCGGCCCGTCGTTGGCGGCGACCAGTTCGCGCAGGTGAACCGACTCGCGCGCCGGGCGGTAGAACGAATGCCCCGGCTCAAGTTCGCGCTTGAGGCGGCCAATGCGGATGGCGTAATCGGCGCGCTCGCTGATGAGTTTCAGCAGGCGCGCGTCAATCGCGTCAATCCTGCCGCGCAGGTCTTGAAGTTTCTCGTCGGACACCCGTCACGCCCTTTTCTCGAAGTCACGCATAAATTCCGCCAGCGCCGCCGCGCCCTCCGGCGGCATCCCATTGTAAAGGCTTGCGCGGATTCCGCCGGTGGCGCGGTGGCCGCGCAGCCCCAGCAGCCCCTGTTCGCCGGCCTCGCGCAGGAAGCGGCTTTCCAGTTGCGGCGGGCGCAGGCGGAAGAAAATGTTGGTGCTGGAACGGCTCGGCGGCGCCACCGGGTTGTCGTAGAGGCCGGAGGCGTCAATGCAGTCGTAGAGGGTTGCCGCGCGGCGGGCGGCGCGGCGCTGCATTTCCGGCACGCCGCCTTCGCGCCGCGTCCACTCGAGCACGCGGTCGCAGACATACCATGAGAAAACCGGCGGCGTGTTGAAGCGCGAATCCGTCTTGTCCTGCAATTCGTAATTGCAGATTGCCGGCGTTTCGGCGCGCGCGGCGCCGAAGGTCTCACGCGCGACAATCACCACCGCAAGCCCGGCGATGCCGGCGTTCTTCTGCGCGCCGGCGTAAATGACGCGGTGGCGGCTGACATCCACCGGCGCGGTCAGGAAGTTGGAGGTCAGGTCGGCGACGAGAAGGCCGTCATCAAGATGGCGGTCGGCGGCGAATGCGAAGCCGGTCAGCGTTTCGTTGCCGACATAGTGGCGGTAGGCGGGGCGGCGCGAGTTGGCCCATTGCGACGGCGGCGGCAATGTCAGCAGGCCGTCTTGTTCGGCGATTTCGGCGGCGACATGGACGCGGGTGTAGCGCGCGGCCTCGTCCATCGCCCAGCCCGACCAGTGGCCGGTGTTGAAGTAGTCGGCGTCTTCGGCGCCGAGGTTCAGCGGCACGGCGGCGTATTGCGCGCGTGCGCCGCCGGGCAGGAACAGCACCGCGTAGTCGTCGGGCACATCGAGCAGGCGGCGCAGGTTGGCCTGCGAGCGCGCGGCGATTTCGTCGAACCAGTCGGTGCGGTGCCCCGCTTCCAGCACCGACACCGGGCGCCGTTCGGCGAGGTCGCGGCGCACTTCCTCAAGCACCGCAGGCGGCAGCATCGCCGGCCCCGGCGCATAGTTATAGACCGCAGACATGATGGCGGGCGTGCGCGCGGGCGCGGTTATTGTTCGCCGGCGGTGGTGTCGGCGTCGGTGTCGGCGGCGGTGACGATACCGGCGTCGGTGTCGCTGCCGGCGGCGGCGACATCCGCATCGGCGGCAACACTGCCGGCGGCAACACCATCAGCAATGTCAGCAACGGCGGCGCCACCGCCGCCGTTGCCGTTATTGCCGTCGTTGTCATCGCCGTCGCCGCCATTGACTGTCGCGTCCACGCGCACCGCCTCGCACAACTGTTCGCCGTTTTGCAGGCGTATCAGGCGGACGCCCTTGGTGTTGCGTCCGACGAGTGAAATCTGGTCCACCTCGGTTCGCACCAGCGTGCCGCCGTCGGTAATCAGCATGACCTCGTCGTCGCCGCCGACCAGCGTCGCGCCGACGAGTTTGCCGTTGCGCTCGTCGGTGCGGATGGCGATGACGCCGAGGCCGCCGCGTTTCTTGCGCGGGAATTCGGGCGCGGCGGTGCGCTTGCCGTAGCCGTTTTCGGTGGCGATCAGGATGCACGAATCGTCTTGCAGCGGCGGCGGCAGGCAAATCAGCGAGATGGCCCTGCCGGCGTCGCGCAGGCGGATGCCGCGCACGCCCTGCGCGCTGCGGCCCATCGAGCGCAGTTCGGATTCGGAGAAGCGCACCGAGCGGCCCGAGTCGCTGAACAACATCACATCGTGCTCGCCGTCGGTGATTTGCGCGCCGATCATCTGGTCGCCGTCGCGCAGCGTGATGGCGCGGATGCCGTTGCTTCGCGGCCTTGAGAAATTATCCAGCGAAGTGCGCTTGACGGTGCCGGAACTGGTCGCCATCAGCACATGCAGGTGCGGCGAGAACTCCCGCACCGGCAGCACCGTGGTGATGCGCTCGCCCTCCTCCAGCGGCAGCAGGTTGACCAGCGGCCTGCCGCGCGCGGCGCGCCCGGCGCGCGGCAGGCGGTACACCTTCAGCCAGTAAATCTTGCCGGCGCTGGAAAAGCACAGCAGCGTGTCGTGGGTGTTGGCGATGAACAGCGTGTCCACAAAGTCTTCCTCGCGCACCGAGGTGGCGGCCTTGCCCTTGCCGCCGCGGCGCTGCAAGCGGTATTCGTCCGGGCTTTGCGACTTGGCGTAACCGGCGTGGGAAATCGTGATGACGACTTCCTCCTCGCTGATGAAGTCTTCGTCGGTCATCTCGACCGCCTCGTCGGAAATCTCGGTGCGGCGCTCGTCGGCGTAGGTCTCGCGCACCTCGGCCAGTTCCTCGCGGATGACCTCCATCAGGCGGTCCGGCTCGGACAGAATCTCAATCAGGTTGTAGATGGTCTTGATGACGCTTTCGTAATCGGAGACGATTTTGTCCTGTTCCAGCGCGGTCAGGCGGTGCAGGCGCAAATCAAGTATCGCCTGCGCCTGTTTGTCGGACAGGCGGTAGCCCTCGCTCATCAGGCCGAAGGCGTCGGGCAGGCTTTCAGGGCGCGATGCGTCGGTGTCGGCGCGCTCAAGCATGCGCGTGACGACGCCGGGTTTCCAGATGCGCTTCATCAGCGCGGCCTTGGCCTCCGCCGGCGTCTTCGACGCCTTGATCAGCGCGATGACCTCGTCAATGTTGGCCAGCGCGACGGCCTGCCCTTCCAGCAAGTGCGCCTTCTCGCGCGCCTTTCGCAAGTCAAACACCGTGCGCCGCGTGACGACCTCGCGGCGGTGGCGGATGAACGCCTCGAGCACTTCCTTCAGGTTGAGCAGTTTCGGCTGGCCGTTGTCGAGCGCGACCATGTTGACGCCGAAGGCGGACTGCATCGGCGTGTGGCGGAACAGGTTGTTCAGCACGATGTCGCCGGCCTCGCCGCGCTTGAGTTCAATGACGACGCGCATGCCGTCCTTGTCGGACTCGTCGCGCAGCGCGGCGATGCCCTCGACGCGCTTTTCCTTGACCAGTTCGGCGATTTTCTCGAGCAGGCGCGCCTTGTTGACCATGTACGGCAGTTCGGTAACGACGATGGTCTCGCGGTCGGCCTTGTCGTTGCGGTCAATGCGGCAGCGCGCGCGCACGACGACGCGCCCGCGCCCGGTGTGGTAGGCCTGGACGATGCCGTGGCGGCCCTTGATGATGGCCGCAGTCGGAAAGTCCGGCCCCGGCAGGTGCTTGATCAGGCCGTCAATGGAGATTTCGGGGTCGTCAATCAGCGCGAGCGCCGCGCCGACGACTTCGGCCAGGTTGTGCGGCGGGATGTTGGTCGCCATGCCGACGGCGATGCCGGCGGAGCCGTTGACCAGCAGGTTCGGCACCCGCGTCGGCAGCACCAGCGGTTCTTTTTCGGAGTTGTCGTAGTTGGGGACGAAGTCCACCGTTTCCTTGTCGAGGTCGGCGAGCAGTTCATGGGCGATCTTCGCCATGCGCACCTCGGTGTAGCGCATGGCCGCCGGCGCGTCGCCGTCCACCGAGCCGAAGTTGCCCTGCCCGTCCACCAGCATGTAGCGCAGCGAAAACGGCTGCGCCATGCGGACGATGGTGTCGTACACCGCGACATCGCCGTGCGGGTGGTATTTGCCGATGACATCACCGACGATGCGCGCGGACTTCTTGTAGGGCTTGTTCCAGTCGTTGCCGAGTTCGCGCATCGCGTACAACACGCGCCGGTGCACCGGCTTGAGGCCGTCGCACACATCCGGCAGGGCGCGCCCGATGATGACGCTCATCGCATAGTCCAGATAGGACTTGCGCATCTCGTCTTCAAGATTGACGGGCAGGACTTCCTTCGCGTAGGAGTCGGAATCAGTCATTCAGCGATGTTGGTGTAAACAGGGGTTCGGGGCGGAAATTTCAGCAAAAAATCCCGGCAGAAAAAGTGGTGCCGGGGAAGGTCATATTCTACCATGAAAAGGGGCGGGGATGGGGGTGAAAATAGTGTTTTTTGGGGGCGGGAATGGTGCTGTTCGGGACGCCTCAACCCCATCAACTGGCGGCTGCTTTGGGGCGGGGATGGGCGGGTGGGGGGCCTCGATGAAATGACCGGTTCTGCGACAGGGCAGATGTCTTTGGAATGGCGCCGATTGACTGATGGCCGCAAAGGGTGAATACACGCCTGCCGGCAGCTACCGTTCGTCGGATTTTTTTATGCTTTTCCGCCCAAAGGGTTTATAACCGGGTTTCCGATCTGAAATAACCCACCCCGCCACAAACCAGAGGCCGCGCCCGCAGCGCGGCCTCTATTGCTTCACTT